>CAMCMT010000021.1 GCA_945875915.1 Synechococcus sp. UW140
GTCGGCCAGGAGGCTGGCCAGGCCCTCGCTAGGGCTGGCTTCGGCTCGACCCGCTCCCAGCTGGGGCCGGGGCGCCGGAAACAGGTCGGCCACGCCCCGCTCCAGCCAGGGCGGCAGTCCCCACGTCTCGTTCACCATCAGGGGACCCGTCCAGCGCTCAGGGGCGGATCGTAGGCAGGCGAGTTTCCAGGCCCGGGAGCCCGGCGTCCCGGGCCTGGCGCGTCCACGGTTCGCGCCCCAGGCAGCCCCTCACAGGTCCTTGCCCAGGTCTGCCTTCATGCGCTCGAGGGTGTGGTGCATTTGTTCAAACATCTGTTCCGGCGTCATGCCGAATTGGCCAAGCTGGGTGCGTAACTGCTCAACGGTGAGCTTGGCCTGGAAGTCATCGGAGAGCTCGAAGCGCTTCATGAAGACGCGGTAACGATCCATCAGCTCCTCCATCCTCACGATGAATAGCTTTTTGCCCTCGCGATCGAACTTGCCGTATTCGCCGCCCAGCTGCATCAGTTGCTGGTAGTCGCCAAACAGACGCTTGGCTTCGCCTTGAACGATTTCAGAGTCGAAAAAGGCCATGGCGCGGCGTTGCTGGATCGAGTTGGGCAATTCTCCGCCGATCGATGGGCGCTGACGAGTGCGGATCCACGCATTCCGTAGCGCCGCATGCAGCAGGGCCGGCTTAATGCCGCAACGATTGCGGCCCAGTTCCCCGTGGTCAGCCCCCCGTGGACTTCACCCGCCAGATCAGGCAGATCCAGCGCAACGGCGCCACGGCCACAACCCTGCTGCAGCGCCACAGGCTGGTGGCCTGTTTTGGCAACAGGGCCTTGCTCAACTTTTTTCTCAGTGGCTTAACCAGGCCGGGCCAGGTGGCTGGGGCCGCCACCACCGAAGAGGAAGGCCTGGCCCTGATCAAGATCCAACGGCCCGACATCCTTGTGGTCACCGACCAGCTGGAAAAAGGGTGCGGCATCCGGCTGGTGCAACGGACCAAGGCCAGCTGCCCGGAGATCCGCACCCTGCTGCTGGTGGGGCCGCTGCAACGGCCGGCCAAGCTGCGGGCTGCCGTGGAAGCGGGGTGCGATGGGCTCTGCCTCGAATCCGGCATGGGGCTTGATGCCGGCACGCCGGCCCTACGGGCCATTCGTGATGGCGGCACCTATATCGATCGCCCCCTATCTGAGCTGTTACGCAGCCGGGGGGCGGGCCAGGCCAGGGGCCCCGTGCCGGACCTCAGCGCCAGGGAAATCGAGGTGATTGAGCTGGTAGTCGCTGGCCTAAAAAACAATCAGATCGCGGCGAGGCTCTTCATCAGCCCGGAAACGGTGAAAAGCCATCTCACCAACCTGCTCAACAAGCTCGGTGCCCGCAATCGCAACCATGCAGGGTTTCTTGCCGTGCGTCTTGGCCTGGTGGACTGGCCCCGGGAGGGCTAGCTTCGCAGCGTTGTGCTGCCTGCCTGCCGCCATGGCCGATGGCCACTGGTTGGATCCCCTTGCCCGCAGCCTGCTGGAGGCCACGGGCCAGCTGCCGGCCAGGCCCAGGGGCGTGGCGGCATCAGGTAACCAAGCAGGCGACCGGGCGAACAGCGGCGCCCAGGGCCTGCCCCTAGGGCAAGCCAGTGACGATCCTGGGGGTAACACCGAGGCGGCGGCGATCGAACGGGAGCTGCTCGCCCTCAAGCTGCGCCGCAACCCAGGCCTGCGCCTCAGCACGGCCTCGGAGGTGCGCCATGCCGCAGCCCTGGGCTGGCGCCTCGATGTCAACCGGGCCACGGCCGCTGACTGGCTGCGCCTGCCCGGCATCGGCCCCCACCAGGTGGACCTGCTGCTACGGCTCCAGGCGGGCGGGGTGCAACTCAGTGGACCGGAGGACCTCGAGCAGCTGCTGGAGCTGCCTGGGGCCCAGGTCCGTTGTTGGGAACCCCTGCTGCAGTTCCGTTGGTATGGGGAGCCGGCCACCGCCCAGGCCCGCCAGCTCGACCTCAATCGGGCCAGCGCTAGCCAGATCCACGCAACCCTCGCAGGCCTCACCCCGGAGCGCTGCCAGCGGCTGGTACGGGAACGGCAACGGGCCCCCTTCCGCGACCTGGCGGACCTGCAACAGCGCCTGCAACTGCCGGCCGCCCTGGTGGAGGAGTTGATCGGTCGGGTGCGCTTTAGCCAGGGGCCGGCGGGGCCGCTGCTGCCGCGGCCGAGCTGAACGCCATGCCAGCGCGCCCCCAGCCGCCAGCCCGTCAGGGCAACCTCTTCGCCCAAGGGGCCAACGCCCGCAGCCAGATCAAAGCGGTCCTTGCCCTCGACGCCCCCCAGCTGCACCAGTGGCAGCAGCGGCTCAGCCAATTTCAGCAGCCCCAGTTTCAAGCGGCGGCCGGAGCGCCCCAGCCCAACCCAGGCATCAAAACCACGCTTAGCCCAGCGGCTGCAGCGATCCCAGTCAGCGGCCAAGGCAGCCTGTTCAGCGCCGCCGGGGTGGCAGCACCGGGCGGGTCAGGACCCGAGCCCCTGGCCCTCGCCGCCGGCCTTGATCCCCTGGCCCTCGTAGCCCAGCCCCTGCAGTTCTGGCGCTGGCCCGGGGCTCCCCAGCAGGGTGCCGCTCTCTACTTCGTGGTGGATCGCCCCTGCCACCTGGCTAGTCCCTTGCTGCTTTACGTGGGCGAAACAGGGCAGGCCGATCGCCGCTGGAAAGGGGAGCACGACTGCAAGGACTACCTGGCGGCCTATGGCGAAGCCCTGCTGCAGGTTGGGTTGGAGTGCCAATTGAGCATCCGCTTCTGGTCCGATGTCCCAGCCCTGACCCGGCAGCGCCGGGCCCTGGAACAGGCCCTGATCCGCCTGTGGCAGCCACCCTTCAACAAAGAAACCCGCGGCCGCTGGGCCACCCCCTTCACCACCTGATCGGCGGGGACTTCGGCGTCTCCGGTTCCAGCTCGACCTGCCCTCTGGTGGCTTTTAGGACTGTTGGTCTTGCGCTTTGGTGGTGGGGGGCTCTGCTGGATCGGCGCCCTTTTGGTTTTCCGGCCTTTTGGTTTTCGGCCTATTGATCTTGGGGGCTAAGCATCTGGGGAGCTGATCGTCCTGGCTTCGGTCGACTGGTAATCAAGCCACTAGCGCCCCTCCTACGATCAAGGCCCGCCCCGCCGATGCCCCCATGGAGTTCCGCTGCACCTCGACCCCGGCGGGCAGCTGGAGCGGGGACACCCTGGCCGTGGGTCTGTTCAGCGGCGGAGGCGGCCCCCTTAAGGCGGTGCTGGAAGCGCGTTTGGGTGCAGCCTTGGTGGAGCGGCTGGACCACCGCCAGTTCAAGGGCAAGACCGGCGAAAGCCTGCGTTTGGAATGGCTGGGAACGACACCGAGCGTGCTGCTGCTGGTTGGCCTGGGGGACCCCGCCGAGTTCGGCCTCGACGGCGTTCGCCAGGCAGCGGCCCGGATCGCCAAGGCGGCCCAGGTCCAGGGATGCACCAGCCTGGGGATCGCCCTGCCGGTGGAAGGCCTGGAGCCCCAGGCAGCAGCGGCCACCATCGCCCAGGCCGTGCGCCTCAGCCTGTTTAACGACCAACGCTTCAAAAGCGAAGCAGAAACCAAGCCCCTGCCCGCATCGGTAGAGCTACTGGGCTTCCCCGAGGCGGCAGCCGAGCTGCTGGGCAGCGGTCTGTTCAGCGGCGTCGACGCCCTCTGCAGTGGCGTGGAACTGGCCCGCCAACTGGTCGCTGCCCCTCCGAACCAGGTCACCCCCCAGGCCCTAGCCGACTGCGCCGCCGCGATCGCAAGCGAATTTGGGTTGGAGCTCAAGCTGCTGGAGCGCAGCGACTGCGCCGCGTTGGGCATGGGCGCCTACCTGGGGGTAGCCCAGGGCTCGGACCTCCCCCCCAAGTTCATCCATCTCACCTACCGGCCCCCCGGGGAGGTGCGCCGCCGGGTGGCCCTGGTGGGCAAGGGTCTCACCTTTGACTCCGGCGGCTACAACCTCAAGACGGCCGGCTCCCAGATCGAAATGATGAAGTACGACATGGGCGGCAGCGCCGCCGTGTTGGGAGCAGCCCGGGCGATCGGCCAACTCCAACCCGAGGGAGTGGAAGTGCACGTGATCGTGCCGGCCTGCGAAAACATGATCAGCGGCGGGGCGATTCACCCCGGCGACATCCTCACGGCCTCCAATGGCAAAACCATTGAGGTGAACAACACCGACGCCGAAGGACGGTTGGTGCTGGCCGATGCCCTCGTCTATGCCTGCGGCCTGGAGCCCGATGTGGTGGTGGATCTAGCCACCCTCACCGGGGCCTGTGTGATCGCCCTAGGCCATGAGATTGCCGGGCTCTGGTCCCCCAGTGACGTCCTAGCTGGGGCCCTGGACGCCGCCGCCAGCCTGGGGGGCGAGCAGGTCTGGCGCATGCCCCTGCAAGCCACCTACCGGGAAGGGCTCAAAAGTGGCGTGGCGGATCTGAAAAACACCGGTCCCCGGCCGGGCGGTTCGATTACCGGCGCCCTGTTCCTCAAGGAGTTTGTCAGCCCCGGCCTGGCCTGGGCCCACCTCGACATTGCCGGCACGGTTTGGAGCGACAAGGGCCGGGGCCTGGACCCGGCTGGCGCCACCGGCTTTGGCGTCCGCACCCTGGTGAACTGGGTGGTTGCTGGCGCTCCCGCCTAGGCTGGCCCTCTAACAGCGCCCCTGCCGCCCGATGGCCGTACGCAAGATCCGCTGGTTCGTGAAGGCCCAACTCGGGGTGCTGTTGCTGCCAGCGGGACTGTGCCTCTTCGGCAAGGCGGTGGAACGGCAAACCCTCCAGGCCATCGGCCAAAACCAAGGACCCTGGGCCTGGTACGGGGCCCTCGGCCTGATTGCCATCACCGCCGGGGTGGGGCTGATGATCGAAAGCGGCCTGTTGCGCGGCTATCCCAAGCAGTAGGCCCCTGCCCCTTGGACCAAGGCTGCTGGGTTGATCAGACCATTCCAATAGGCGGGACCGGTCCGATAGGCGGGGACCAGTCCAATGAACGGGCCAGATCCGATCGGCGGAGCCCGTTGTGATGGCCAGTCGGAACTTCCCTGTTTAGGCCTACTCGTAACAGCAATTTGGGCCTACGGGCTCGTTGCTGGGCAGTTATAAGACCAATATCAGCGGCTGGCGGTCAAATTTCAGACCGCTCGGTATCGAAGTGCCATTGGAAAGCAGCAAGCGCCCCCAACGCTTCAGGCGGCGGTGGCCATCAGCTTTCTGCGCTCCATGGATTCAGCCTTGGGGGCCAGCAACATCTGGGGCGATTCGAGCGCATGGATCTGCCAACGGGACCGTTCACCGAACTGGGCGAGCAGGCGATCGAGATCGTCGGCAGCCTGCTTGGGACTCGCGTAGGGACCGATATGGCGGGTGTGCAATCCATCCCGGATCGTCAGCAGATACATACAAACGCCTCTTTCTGGCCCTTGACAGGCTAAGGCCATTTCCGGCCAAAACCAGGGTCGGAAAACCGCTCGAACATTGAAGAGTTCGGGATGGACAACCCACCCTTCTTAAGCTTTTCGTTTGATTTAACGGGTGCGGCCGCAGGATAGGGCGTCGCCCCCGCCTGGGATCGCTCACCGCTTTAGCCGGCGGCCCAGGCCTGGCTGGAACGGGCCCGCTTGCCCCAGAGCTGGTCAAGTCTCTGGTCGCGGCCGCAGGCCCAGCGGTAATAGTTGTAGGCCACCTTGTGGGTCTCGGCGTAGTTCTGGTGGTAGGCCTCCGCCAACCAGAAGCGCGTTAGGGCCTTCAGCTGAACTTTGATCTCCGAAGGGGAACGCTTCAGCTCTTGGGCCGCCTGGCCAAGGCTGAGCCGGGCCTGGCTGGCCTGGCTGTCGCCGGCGGAGAAGATCACCGGCCGATAGGAGGCACCCCGGTCACAGAACTGGCCGCCAGCATCGAGGGCATCCACATTGCGCCAATAGGCCCGCAGCAGGGTGGCGTAGCTGACGCGGGTGTCATCGAAGCGCACCCGCACCGCCTCCTGGTGGCCCGTTCCCCCGGCCGACACCTGCTTGTAAGTGGGGTTGGCCAGGGAGCCACCGCTGTAACCACTCACGGCCTCCAGCACCCCGGTGACCTGGGCCAGGTCATGCTCCAGGCACCAAAAGCAGCCGCCGGCGAAGACCGCCTCCTGGATCGCGGCCTGGGCGCCCAGGGGCCCCGTCAGCGCCACAGCCAGCGCCAGGCTGAGCCGCAGCAGGCCGCCCACCAGCCCCTGGCGCAACCGGCTCAGCGGATGAAACCTGGCGCGATCCCTGCCGCTCCCCAGCGGGCCCTGGTGCGGTAGGGGCGGGCGAAACGGCCGATGCTCCGGGCCAGGTGCTGCAGCATCGAGATCACTGGCAAAGCGGGGCACGGTCAGCCGGGGGCAAGGCCATCCAGGATGGCGCAGGCGGCCCGGCCCGTGACCCCCGATTCACCCAGCTGCTGGCGCAACCGGTCATAGCCGGAGCGGATCCGCTGGCGCGCCGGACCGCTGGGATCGAGCAGGGGTAGGGCTTCGGCGACGATCGCCTCCACCGTGAGGTCGTCCTGCAGCAGCTCGCTCAGTAACCGCTCCCCCAGCACCAGGTTGACCGGTGAGATGTGGTCGACCCGGAAATGGAGCAGGTGGCGGGCTAGCCAGGCCGTGGGCCGACTGACCCGATAGCCCACCACCTGGGGCACGCCCCGTAGGGCTAGCTCCAGGTTCACCGTGCCCGATTTGGTCAGGGCCAGATCGGCGGCGGCGCAAAGGTCGGGCCGTAGGCGGTCGGCATCGGCAGCCGGCACGACCGTGGCGTCCAGTCCCGCCTCGGCCAGCAGGGTTTCCAGCAGGGGTTCAAAGGCGGCCTGGCCAGCTGGCACCAGCACCTTCAAGCCGGGGGTGCGGCGCTGCAATTCGGCCGCCGCCGCCGCCAGGGACGGCACCAAATAACGCAATTCCTGACTGCGGGAGGCGGGCAACAGCAACAGGAGGCGCTCCCCCTCGGCCAGAGCCAGCCGCTGACGCGCCCCATCCCGATCCGGCAGCTCCGTCAAGGTGTCGAGCAAGGGGTGGCCTACCCAGAGCACATCGGCGCCCCGCTCGCCATAGAAACGGGCCTCCTCCGGGAAGATCGCCAGGATCCGATCGGTGAAGCCCAGCAGACGCATGGTGCCGCCCTCGCCAAGGCGGAAGGCCCATTCCTGGGGAGCGATGTAGTAATTGATGGGCACCTGGGGGAAGCGCTTCTTGATGCGCAGGCCCAGGTTGATGTTGGCCCCCATGTAGTCGATCAGCACTACCCCATCGGGGGGCATTTCATCGAGCCAACGATCCACCCGCCGCTGCAGGCGCAGGGTGGGCAGAACCAGGGGCAAGGCCTCCCACAGGCCAATGGCCCCCATGGGCGCCGTGTTAGCCAGCAGGCGGGCACCGGCCCGCTCCATGCGTTCGCCGCCTAGGGCGACAATCTCGAGATCGATGCCGCGGAGCTCAGCCTCTTTCCTGAGGGCCAGCACCAGCAAGCCCCCCTGCAGGTCACCCGAGACCTCCCCGGTGCTGATCAGCAGGCGCCTCATGGACGCTGGGCCGGCAGGGGGCCCCGGCGGCCGGGGCTGATCGAGGCCACGAGAAAGTCACACAGTTCTTTGGCGGCCGGCAGCAGCTCCTGGGCAAGTACCACCACGAGGGCCTCGGCCAGGACCCGATCGCTGCGGTAGAGCTGGCTCCAAACCTCCTGCAACTGGCGGGCTTCGGCGCCGCCAGAGCGTTCGGCCAGGCCACTGCGCTTAATGCCGATGCGGTTAAGGCCCCGCACCCGGCCGGGGTGGCCTTCCACAACGGAGAAGGGCGGCACATCGCGGTCGATGCGGCTCATGCCGCCCACCATCGCCATGGTGCCGATGTGGACGAACTGGTGAATGCCCAGCACCCCGCCAATCACGGCCCGATCACCAATGACCACATGGCCGGCCACGGCCACCCCATTGGCTATGACGATGCGATCGCCGAGATGGCAGTTGTGGCCCAGGTGGCTGTAGGCCATCAGCAGGTTGCTACTGCCGATCCGGGTCTGCTCACCATCGGCCGTGGCCCGATTGATCGTGACGCACTCGCGGATGCTGTTGTCGTCGCCGATCACCACCTCGGTGGGGGCCCCGTTGTACTTGAGGTCCTGGGGTTCAAGGCCAATGCAGGCACCGGGGAAAATCCGGTTGCGACTGCCCATCCGCACCCGGCCATCGATCACCACATGGGGACCGATGCGGCTGCCGGCACCGATCGTCACCTCTGGACCAATCACGGCATAGGGACCGATGTCCACCCCAGCGCCCAGTTCGGCCTTGGGATCGACCACCGCGGTGGGATGGATCCGCGTCTGGACAGTGGCGCCGTCCATCGTTGAGGGGGCGGTTGAACTGGTCATGCCGTCAGTCCACCAGGGAGAACATCAGCTCCCCAGAACAGACCAGTTCACCCTCCACGGTGGCTTGGGCCCTTACTTTGCCAAACCGCTTCCGTTTAATGCTGATCAGCTCGCAACGAATCCGTAATTGGTCGCCCGGCACCACCGGCCGGCGAAAGCGCACGCCGTCGATGCCGGCGAACACGAACAACCCCTTGGGCAGGTCTGGCATCTGGGTGACGATTAGGCCGCCGACCTGGGCCATGGCCTCAACGATCAGCACCCCCGGCATCAGCGGCCGCCCGGGGAAATGGCCCTGGAACTGGGGCTCATTAAAGGTGACGTTCTTGATCGCCTCGGCGCTCTTGCCCGGTTCGTAGGCAATCACCCGGTCCACCAGGGCAAAGGGATAGCGATGGGGCAGCAGCCCGAGAATCTGCTCGCAGCTGAGCACGGCTCTGGGCAGGCGAGCAACAGGGTCAGCCTGGGCCTCCGGATCAGACGTCAGGGCCGCGGCCGGGGTCTCCTCCCCTACGGAAGTTCCGGCCCCAGGGGCAAGGGCACTGGACGACGAGGAACAGGAGGAACCAGGAGCTGGAACAAGGGCCTGGGCGGCGGAATCGGTCAAGGGCATCAGCTGGAAGGGGAACTGGGGCGAAGGCGGGCCAGGGCGGCCGCAAGGGCGGTGTGGAGCCCATGGGAGCCCCGGTAAGCAAATACCTGGGCCTGGGGTAACCCGACCAGGGCCAGATCCCCTAGCAGGTCCAGGAGCTTATGGCGCACCGGTTCGTCGAGGAAGCGCAGCGGCGGGTTGAGCCAGTGGTCGCCATCGCAAACCAGGGCGTTATCGAGGCCGCCTCCTTGAATCAGGCCGGCAGCACGCAGCTGCTCGATCTGGTCGCGGAAACCGAAGGTGCGGGCCGGCGCGATCTGCTCGACAAAGGCCTGGGGGGTGAGCTCCAGGCTGAAGATCTGCTGGCCGATCGCGGGCTGACTGAAGGCAATAGCGGCGCCCAGTCGAGGCCGATCACTGGGCAAGGCCGTGGCGAAACTCTGGCCCTGCTGCAGGGTGATCGGCCCTTCCAGCACCTGCAAGTCCGGCCGGGGTCCCAGGTCCTTGAGGCCTGCGGAAGCGATCGCCTCGACCCAAGGCAGGGCCGAACCATCCAGCAGGGGAATTTCATGGCCCTCCACCAGGATCGTCACCTGGCTTAGGCCCACCCCCGCCAGGGCTGCCAGCAGGTGCTCCACCGTGGCCAGACGGCGTTGGTCGATCTGCAGGGCGGTGCAGAGCTGGGTGTCGACCACCTGGGCCGGATCAAGCCGGTGAAGGGAGCGATCAGCCCCATCGAGCCAGCCGATCCGATAGCCCGGCAGCTCCGCCGGTTCGAGGCGAACCCGGGCTGGGCTGCCGCTGTGCAGGCCGATTCCCTGAAGCTCCAAGGGCGCGGCAAGGGTGTGGGCCGAGCCGTAATCCTCAGGCCAAACGGTCACTAGAACTTCCAGCCCACGCCCAGGTTGAAGCGCCAGTTGCTGGTGAAGTCCTGGCTGGCCACCTCCAGGCGCAGGGGGCCCACCGGGGTAGCCAGGATGATGCCGGTGCCCACCGAGAATCCCGAGCCGGGCTTGCCCAGAACGCCGCCGGGATTGCCCGGCACATTGCCCTGGGTGCCAAAGGCAGTACCAGCATCGGCAAAGAGCTCGCCACTGATGATGCTGAAGATGGGGAAGCGATATTCAATCGTTGCTTCGCCGTAGCTTGTACCCACGCCCATGTTGCAGTCGTAGAAACCGCGCACCGAGTTGGAGCCACCCAGGCAGAAGGCTTCATAGGGGGGGATTGTGCCCACATTGGCACCGGCGGAGAGCTGGAACGCCAGGGCCTGCTTGCAATCGGCAGCTTCACCCTTTTTCGGCCGGCAGCCCTTGTAGACCCGCAGCCAGTTCACCGGGTAGTACTGGGTATAACTGGCCCTCACCCGGTTGAACGTGGGCGAATCGGGGCCTACGGAGACGAATTGCTCGGTACCAAGACTAAGGAAATTACCAGCTGTTGGGTTACGCGGATCATTGAGCGTATTGCGGGTTGCTGCCACACGCAGGCCAAAGAGTTGGTTGCTATTGGCGCAGTTGTAGGCAATGCAAATCACATTGCTAGTGGAGGTGTTGCCGCCGTTGAAGTTAGTGGTGGCCACGCCGTAGGGCATGGTCTGGCCGCTGAAGTTCATCGGTGTGGCTTCCTGAATACTCAGGCCGACCACCAAGCTCCAAGGGGCCTTCTTGAAGGGATTGCCGCCGTTGAGGGGCCGTACCAACTGAAGGTTGCCGCCAATCCGCTGGATGGCAATCAGGTTGCCATCCAGCGCAAACCAGTTAGTGCCTGGGTTGGCAGCCCTGGCCGCCTCAACTGAGTTGTAAGTTGTTAAGCCCGGATTATTAGACGAATAGATATTATAGGCTGTGGCAGTAGATGGAGCGCTATAGAAGCCACTGGAAACATTCGAAACCGTATTGAAGCTGCCGTTGCTCTGGCTCTGGAAGATTTGGGGAACTTCGCGACTCAGGAAGATGCGAGCCCTAAAGGCAGTGCGATATTTATCACCCTTGATCCAGGGATCGGTGAAGGAGATATCGGCCAGGCCACCGTATTGGCCGTAGGTGAAGTTAAAAGTGGTGTCCCAGGCCCGGCCACCCAGGTTGCTATCCGACAACTGCACCTGGCCGAACACACCCTGGCTCTGGCTATAGCCCAGGCCACCTGAGAGGGAGCCGGTGGATTGCTCGGTGATGCCCAACACGACGGTCACCGTGCCGGGGGACTCAGGCAGGGGCTTGAGGGTTACCTTGACATCGCCAAACAGGCCGGTTCCGTAGAGACGTTTGATATCTTCTTCGAGGCGACGGCGGTTAAAACTGTCACCGGGCTTGGTGGCCAATTCCCGGTTCACCACCCAAAGTCTGGTTTTGCCCTTGATCGGCTGGCCCTTGGCATTGGTGGGGGAACCCTCCTTATCGACAAACTGGATCTCGATGCCCGCCACGGTGCCTTCCCGCACCGTGAGTTGCACCACTCCCTGGGGAGTCACCTTGGAGGGCCCCGTCACCCGGGCCAGGGAATAGCCTTGATCGCTATACCACTTCTGCAGGTCCTGGAGGCGCCCCTGCAGGGTGTTGAGGTTGAGGGTTTTGCCGTAGTCGGAGGCGAAGGTATCAGGAATCAGGTTGGCGGGCAGCTTGGCCTTGTCTCCCTCCAGTTCCACCTTGGTGAGCACCGGATTGGGCTCAACCGTCACTAGAAGTCGCACCCCCAGGGGCCCGTCCTGGGGCTGGATGCGCACATCGGAGAACCAGCCACTGGCGTAGACCGCGGAAAGGTCGTTGCGCAGCTCACTGCGGGTCACCTGGGTGCCGGGCCGGGTCGCCATGGCGTCGTAAACGGCCAGCTCGAGCCGCTCCCGTTCCGGGTGCTGCTCGAGCCCCTTCACGACCACTTCACTGATCAAAACCTTGGGTTCGCTGGGGGCCCCGCCCTCGGGCGCCTGGCTGGCGGAGGGGGTAACTGACCCTGGACCAGGGGCGGCAGCGGGTTTGGCGAGCCCAGGCTTCCCTACACCTGGCTTGGGCGTTCCTGGTTGGAGCGTGGGCGCAACAGCAGAGGGGCTGGGCGCCGCTGCCGGGGAACTGGCTGGGGCGGACTGGGACTGGGAAGCCGCACCCGGCGCCGCCTGGACCGGAGTCACCAGGCTCGCAGCAAGCAGAGGCAGGCTCGCGGCGAGTCCCAGGGGGCCGCCGAAGCGGTTGGGACGGTTCCTGCCGTGAAGGAGGCCTGCCATGGGAGTGGAGAGAGTGCGGCTAAACCGCAAAGTTCCGCCGACCTTACCTGTAGGTGCGGGGTTCTGGGCAGGCCCCTTGGACCCGTTTGCAGACCTCCCCGTAGGCCTCGACCACACCGCCTAGGTCCTGGCGGAATCGATCCTTGTCCAAAATTCGCTCGCTGGCATCGGCCACCTGGGTGTTCCAAAGCCGGCAGGTGTCGGGGCTGATTTCATCGGCCAGCAGCAATTCACCGCTCGCGCTGAAACCCAGCTCGATCTTGAAATCAACCAACTCCATTTCCAGGCTCGCAAAAAACGGTCGCAGCACCCCATTCACCTGGCGGGCCAGCTCTTCGAGGCGCTGACGCTGCTCTGGCGTGAGCAGGCCCAGCCGCTCCAGGCGCGCCTCGCTTAAGAAGGGATCACCGAGGGAATCGTCCTTGTAATACAAGTCCAACAGGGGCGGCTCCATTGCTGCGCCTGCGGCGATCGGCAGCTGCTTACAGAGGGAGCCAGCCGCCACATTTCGGATCACCACCTCCACCGGCACAATCTGCACGGGCCGTACCAGCATCCAATTGCTGCCATCGATCCCCAGATAGTGGGTGGGCACCCCCTGGCGCTCGAGCAGCTCAAACAACAGGGCCGAGATCCGGCAATTGAGGGCCCCCTTTCCGGCCAACTGGGCCTTCTTGAGGGCATTGAAGGCGGTGGCGTCGTCCTTGAACTCCACCGCCACCAGATCACTCTGGTCGGTCTGGAAGACCCGCTTGGCCTTGCCCTCATGGAGCAGGGGCCCGAGGCTATAGCTGGTCATGGCTGGCTGATCACGAAAGGGGGACGGGGCTGGGGGGCTCGGGGAAGCAGGTTGCCCTGACGGGCCAGGGCCGTTCAAGGCCGGGAAGCGGCATGGCCGCCGCTCTGGCGGGGGGAGCGCAACTGCTGCTCCAGCTGCTGCTGACGGGCCAGCCCCAGGGAATCCTGCCGCCCTAAAACCTGGCGTCCCACCTGCCATTCACCGTAGGCATCGTCAATGCGCCGGCTGAGGCGGAGAAAGCGCACGCTGGGCCGATCAGCGTTGGCGCCGGCGACGAGCAGCAGGGCCCGTTGATCGCGCAGTAGCTCCGCCGCCAGGCCCCAGGCCCCGGCGGCGGCGGCCTGCTCTAGGGCGGTTTCGATTAGCTGGTTACGCTCCTGCAAAGGCAAGCCCCCCAGTAGGGCCGCTGCCCGCTGCAACCGCTCGGCGCCGTTCTGGCCCTCCTGGCGGCCCGCCAGGAGGGCCGCCGCCGCCTGCAGGTCCTCGCCCAGCACCACCAGGTGGTCGGCGAGGACATCGAGGGCGGGCCGGCTGACCCGGCTGCCATCACGGCGCACCAGCAGGGTGAGGAGCTGGCCATCGAGGCTGGCTAGGCGGCCGCCGGCCAGGCGCAGCAGGGCCTCAGCCGCCAGGCGGTGGTGCAGCCCCGCATCGGCAGCCCGCCATTGGGCCCATAACCAGAGGGTGCGCTCTCGGCCGGGGGCCGGGCCGTAGCGGTTGAGCACGTTGAGGGCGTCGTCGGGGGCGTGGCAGTTCACAAGGGCCTCCGCATTGGCCAACACCACTGCCAGGGGCTGGGGCGCCGGCTTGACCGCCAGCAGGCGCAGCCGCAAAGCCCGCAGGGACGGGCCCTGGTCGTCCCGGGCGGCCTGGAGGCAGGCCCTGTTGAGGAGGGCCAGGTCGCTGCTGGCCAGGACCCTAGTAAGGGCTAGCCCTGGCGATTCCCCTGGTGCCGGTTCGGCGGCAGTTGGCGTAGGCGAAGACGGGGATGGGGCCGACTGGGCTGTCACCGCCTGGGCCGACCCTGACTGGGCAAGCGCCGCCCACGGCACCGCCAGGCCTACCAGCAGGGCCGGCACCAGCAGGGCGCGCCCCCGGCAACCCAGCCGCGAGTCTCGGCGCACCGGCGAGTAATAAGGATGGGGCACGGCGAAGCCTCCACGCGGGGTCAACCTAGGGGAAGCCGCCCTCGCCCCCATCCCTTGATCCGGCTGCCATGTCCGACCCGGCGACCTTGCTAAGCCCTGAGCGGGTGCTCGTGGTGGGGGGCGGCGGCCGCGAAAATTCCCTCGCCTGGGCCCTGGCCCGCAGCCAGGGTGTGGCCGCTGTGTGGGTGGCCCCGGGCAATGGCGGCACGGCTGACATCGCCGGCTGTCAGCAGCTGGCGATCGCCGAAACCGACGCCGCAGGCCTGCTGGCGGCCTGCAAGACCCACGCCATCGACCTCGTGGTGGTGGGCCCGGAGGCGCCCCTGGCGGCGGGCCTGGGGGACCACCTGCGGGCCGCCGGCCTGGCCGTGTTTGGCCCCGGCGCCGACGGGGCCCAGCTGGAAGCCAGCAAACAATGGGCCAAGGCCCTGATGGTGGAGGCCGCCATCCCCACCGCCGGCTACTGGCCGGCCGATAGCCGGGAGCAGGCCCTGGCCATCCTTGAAGGGCAGAACCGACCGCTGGTGGTGAAGGCCGATGGCCTAGCGGCTGGCAAGGGGGTGACGGTGGCCGACAGCCTGGCGGAGTCCCGCGCCGCGATTGAGGAGATTTTTGCGGGGCGTTTTGGCGGCGCTGGCGCCAGCCTGGTACTGGAGGAGCGCACCGAAGGGCCCGAGGTGTCGGTCTTTGCCCTCTGCGACGGCGAGCGGATGGTGGTGCTCCCCCCCGCCCAGGACCACAAACGCATCGGCGAAGGCGACACCGGGCCCAACACCGGTGGCATGGGGGCCTATGCCCCGGCCCCCATGCTCGCTGGCGCCGCCCTAGAGGCCGTGCGCCAGCGGGTGCTGGAGCCCACCCTGGCGGCCCTGAAGGCCCGCGGCATCGAGTACCGGGGAGTGATTTACGCCGGCCTGATGCTGACGCCCACGGGGCTCAGCGTGATCGAGTTCAACTGCCGCTTCGGGGACCCGGAGTGCGAAACCCTGATGCCCCTGCTAGGCCCGGAACTGGCCCAGGTGCTCCTCGCCTGCGCCCTTGGCCGGCTGGATAAGGCACCCGTGTTAACGATTGCACCCCGTTGCAGTGCCTGCGTGATCGCCGCTGCGGGCGGCTATCCGGGCGAGGTGCGCCGGGGCGACCGGATTGAAAGCAGCCTGGAAAGCAGGGCAGACCTGCAGCTCTTTCACGCCGGCAGCCAGCGGCTAGCCGATGGCAGCACGGTGACCAGTGGCGGTCGGGTGCTGGCGGTGGTGGCCCAGGGCGACGACTTTGACGCCGCCTTTGCGGCTGCCTACGCCGGCCTGGCCCTGGTGCACTTTGAGGGCATCACCTACCGGCACGACATTGGTCACCAAGTGCGCCGTACCTAGAATGATTTTTCCTAATCCCAGTGGCCGCAAGCCCACAACCGTGGCCACCAGTAGCCAGAGCGGCAAGCGCCAAGCGGCGGCAAGCCTGCCTGCGCCTACTGCCCTGGGACTCCCCGAGAACGCACGACCGCGCTCCTGGTGGGATGGGTTGGGGCGCTGGTGGGCCGAATTCAGCCTGCAAACCAAGCTGCTGGCCGTGGCCACCCTGGTGGTGAGCCTGGTGATGACGGGGCTCACATTTTTTGCGCTGAACAGCATCCAGATGGATGTGCGCATGAGCGACACCCGCTACGCCCGCGACCTGGGCCTGTTGCTCTCCGCCAACGTCACGCCCCTGGTGGCCGAAGGCAACGACCGGGAACTGGCCGCCGTGGCCGAACGCTTCTGGCGCTCCAGCCGCAGCCTGCGTTACATCTTTTTCGCCGATCCCGAGGGCCTGATCTACCTCGGCATCCCGATCAGCGGCAGCCAAGGCAGTAGTGAGTTGCTGCTCAGCCGCCGCCTGGAAATGCCCGCGGACCTGGCCAAACGGCCCCAGAGCCCCCTAGTGCGCCAACACCTGAGCCCCGATGGCCAGGTCACCGATGTCTTTGTACCGATGGTCAGCAACGGCCAGTATCTGGGTGTGCTGGCCCTGGGCATCAACCCGAACGAGGCGGTCCTAGCCAGTGCAGCCCTGACCAGGGAAGTGACCGTGGCGGTGTTCATCTCAATCTGGGTATTGGTGATCCTTGGTTCGGTATTTAACGCCTTAACAATCACCCAGCCGGTGAAGGAATTGCTGCGGGGGGTAAGTTTAATTGCCGGAGGCGACTTCGGCGCCCGCATCGCCCTGCCCGTGGGCGGGGAACTGGGGGAATTGCTCAATGGCTTCAATGCCATGGCCTCCCAATTAGAGGTCTACAACGAAGCCAACATCGAAGAACTAACCGCCGCCCAGGTCAAGCAACAAACCCTGATTGCCACTATGGCTGATGGGGCCTTGCTGCTCGATGGGGCCAGCAAAATTGTGCTGGTCAACCCCACCGCCAGGCGCCTGTTCCGCTGGGAAGGCCGCAACCTGGAGGGCAGTGAGCTGTGCGACGCCCTGCCAGGCCTTTTGGGCCTGGAACTGCAGCCCCAACTCGATGCGGTGCAGAGCGGCGCAAAGGACAGTAGTGATTTACGCATCGAGCTGGGGGAACCCGCCCGAACCCTACGGATCGTGCTGCAATCTGTGCGCGATACCAGTGGCGAAAGTCTCAAGGGCATTGCCGTCACGGTGCAGGACCTTACCCGGGAAGTGGAGCTAAATGCGGCCCAAAGCCGCTTTATCAGCAACGTCTCCCACGAGCTGCGCACGCCCCTGTTCAACATTAAGAGCTACGTGGAAACTCTCCACGACATGCGCGATCAACTGAGTGAGGCCGAACAACAGGAATTTCTGGCCATCGCCAATGCCGAAACCGATCGGCTCACCCGGTTGGTGAATGATGTGCTCGATCTTTCCCGGCTGGAATCGGATCGCATCTGGACCTTGGAGCCGCTGGAATTAGGCCCCGCAATCGAGCAAACCCTGCGCAACTACCGCCTCAATGCCGATGACAAGGGCGTGAAACTGGCGATGGATGTCGATAGAAACCTGCCGCGGGTGCGCGGTAACTGGGACCTGCTCCTACAAGTGCTCGACAACCTGGTGAGCAATGGCCTCAAATTCACTGCCGCCGGCGGCCAACTGATGATGCGGGCCTATCTCTGGCCAGACGCCTGCCAGCTGGATCCGAGCACGGCTCCCCAGCAGGACAGCCCCGCCTGCAACCTCAGCTCTCCCTTACCGCGGCTGCGGGTGGAAATTGCTGATACGGGGTCGGGTATTTCCCTCGACGACCAAAGCCGCATCTTTGAACGCTTTTACCGGGTCGAAAATGCGGTGCACACCGAAGTGGGCACGGGCCTGGGTCTCTCGATTGTGCGCGGCATTCTCGAAAAACACACTAGTCGCATTCAGATGGCAAGTGAACCCGGCTGCGGCACGACCTTCTGGTTCGAACTCCCCCTAGAGCAGGCCGACAGCGATGAGCTGCTGGTGACCAGTGAGCGCCGTCGCTAGGAGCGAGCCAACCTCCTAGTCGAAACGGTCTGAGGCGCTTTGGGCCTGGCCTGGGGGGCCCAAGCTCAAAGGTCTTCGCCGGCAACTCCGCGGGCGATACGGGCCAACTCGCTGCGTTCGTCGGAGTTGATACGGTGGGGCACACCGCTGATGATGCGCTCGAAGTTGGAGAAGGAATCCTTGATTTCGGGGCCGTTACCGGTGATCACAAACTCGCGAATACCCTTGTCGTGCCACGAGCCGCGCATCTTGAACACGTTGAGAGCGCGGGCCATTTCGCCGCGAATCTCCACGTATTGGAGCAATAAAATCGTATCGGTGATCGTGGAGATGTGGGAATCGGTAATCGAGTGGCTGCCCATAAACTCCTCGGAGGTGTTCGTGAAGAAGCCAGCGATCTCCTCCTGCTTGGCATAGCCCGTCACGCCAATCACAAACTGGCGGAAGGCGTTGTGGCTAACGCCCCGGGCCAGGGCTGAGAGCGAATCAATCGCCATGCGAGAGGGCTTGAATTCAGCAATCTCGGTTTTGATGATCTGGAGGTGATCCTCGAGGCCGGTGGATTCGGGATAGGCACAGATGATCTTGAGCAGGCCATCGCGCTCCATCTGCTCAAAATCCATGCCCCAGCTGGTGGCATTCCGCAACAACTGGGCCCGGGATTCCTCATAGGCAAACAGGATCGCCCGCTCCTTATTGGCACAGGCGTTCTCCACAAACTTGCTAACCAGTAGGGTTTTACCCGTGCCGGTAGCGCCGGTGGCCAGGATGATCGAATCCTTAAAGAAGCCGCCGCCGCACATGTCATCGAGCCGCGGGACCCCCGAACTGACGCGTACATTCGAGGACCGCTGGGTGAGCCGCATGGCGCCAAGGGGGAAGATGCTGACGCCATGGGCGCCCATGGTGAAGGGGAACTCCCCCTTCATATGGGTGGTACCGCGCAGCTTGAGAATCTCCACGGTGCGCCGCCGCCGCTCACCTTCAAGCACGTTGCGCAGAATGACCACGTTATCGGAGACAAATTCCTCAACGCCGTAGCGGGCAATCGGTCCATATTCATCAATGCGCTCGGTGGTCATCACCGTGGTGACGCCAATCTCCTTGAGCCGGGCGATCAGGCGGAAGATTTCACGGCGCACCACCGAGACTGCATCATATTGCTGGAATACGGCCGTGATCGAGTCGATCGCCACCCGTTTGGCCTTGTATTTACGAATCGCGTAGTTAATGCGCTCAATCAAGCCAGAAAGATCAAAGCTTCCAGCTACATCTTGACCGTCAGGATCGGGCGAGGCATCGAGGATGAAAAGTTTGCCCTGCTCAACCATCTCCTGGAGGTTCCAGCCAAAGCTTGAGGCATTACGCAAAATATCGAGGGGTGACTCCTCAAACGTTACGAAAATGCCAGCCTCATCAAATTGGCGTATCCCGTTGCAAAGAAAATTGAGCGAAAACACAGTTTTGCCCGTGCCCGAGGTGCCACTAATCAGGGTCGAGCGACCGATCGGCAGGCCGCCATGGCACACATCATCGAAGCCCTCAATCCCCGTGGGAAGCTTCTGCACCTGCATCAAGGTGGGGCCGGAGCTGGTGGAACTGGAATCCTGCATGGAACTAGAAGGGCTCAAAAAGACAATCAGGAGGGCAATTTATTCTGGACGGTAGCTCCGGCAAGCCTCAGAGAGACTCAAGTGGCGGTAGGGCCAAGGGGGACTCCAAGCTGTCGCCCCCAGGCCCCTGACCCAAGGGTGCCCTGCCTGGGAAACTTCGGTCAGGGGACCCTGGCTGGCCAGCACCAAATGGGAACTGATTAGCGCTGCTGGTGGATGGGTCATGGGCATGCCGGTCGTGGGGAACAGTCCCATCAGCTCCTAAATCAGCTGAGATCAGGCCGGAAGAGTCCAGATCATCGTCGCTGCCAAAATCCTCCTCACTGAGTTCATCATAAAGAAGATCAAGACCGATAAGGACTTTCTCTCGATCAGATAAATCGCCAATAATTCGCCGAACCGGCGGGGGCAAAATCTTCGCCAGCGTGGGGGTGGCCAGGATTTTGTCCTCCTCGGCAAGCTGGGGATTTTGCAGCACATCGATCACCTTCAAGGCATAGACGCCCTGAAATTCAGTGTCCAATATATTGCGCAGGGTCTTTAGTGCCCGCATCGAATTGGCCGTGTTGCCAGCCACGTAAAGCTTGAGGATGTAGGTCTTACGGAGCACCATCAACCCACCTCCTGGGCGAGGGCCATAGACTCGAGACGGGGGGGCTGGGTGTTGGGCAGGGGTCCATCCGGTGGAACCGTGCGTCGATACATCTCGCAGAGATGGGCCATTACATCAAGCAGGGCTAGGCGGTAGTCCTGCAGAAAATCGTTCTTGCTCCCCTCCAGCTTGAGCTGCTTCCAGAAACTGTCAATCAAATTCATGTGGATCTCCACAGCTTTGGTAATGGGCAGGTCACTGAAAAAGGCCGTATGTACAAAACTTTCAAGGGCCTGGTTGGCCGCAGCCGGGTCGCGGAAGTAGCTGATCAGCAGGTCCCGGTAGGTGCGCTCCAGGGAAGCGAGCAACTCCTGACGCTCCTGGGGGGCCAGGTGGCGCAGGAAGCGGGAGGGGTCCCGTTTGTAAAAAACTCCCAGGTATCCGAGGCGTTCCTTGAGCCGATTGGGCAGGCGCCAGCGTTCTGAAGGCGCTGGCGAGCCCGGCTGGTCAGTGCTGCCGCCCTCAGGGCCATTGCTGGCGGCCGAAAGCCCCCGCCGCAGAACGCGGGATACGGCAGCATCGATGCTGTAGCTGAGTTGCTCGAGCTGGTCGCCGGGCAGGTGGACCTCGGCTTCGTGGTAATCCAAGCGGCCGCTGACATCGCCGACCACCACGGCCGGCAGCATCAGGCCCTTGCGCATTAGCCCCTCGAGTTGGTTGCGGGAGAAAGCCCCTTGCTGCAATAACACCACATCAAAGGTCTCTCGCCGCCGCTCCAAGGCCCCGAGGGGATCGGCCTGGGAGCTGAGGTCGTCGAGCTCATAGCGACCGCCCTTCAGACCCTGGCGACAGGCCAGCAACAGCAGGGGGTCACAGACCAGGGAGGCGATGGTGAGAGCCGGCTGGGACATCGGTGCCTAGATCGGGCCCTGAACAACCAAGCCAGTGTTGACGATCGGGCCCCGAAAAGGGCAGGATCTGTGATTGTCTTTCGATTGCCGTGCGGCAGGCCGAATGACGCGCCCCATTTCCCATGGCCTGAATCCAGGCTGGGAGCAGGGAACCCCGTCAGCCTGTCCATGCCCGAGTCCGCCATGACCCCATCCCCGACCAGCCCAGCCCCCGCCCCCGAGGTGGACTCCCCAGCCAGCAGCGGCCCCTACGCGATCGTTGAGGCCTCCGGCCAGCAGTTCTGGGTCCAGCCAAACCGCTACTACGACCTCGACCGGATCAACGCCGAAGTCGACAGCACCGTGACCTTGGAGAACGTGCTGTTGGTTAAAGACGCCAAGGGCGCCACCCTGGGCCACCCCTTCATCACGGGCGCCACCGTGGAACTCAAGGTGATGGCCCACCGGCGCGGGCCGAAAATCATTGTCTATAAAATGAAGCCAAAGAAGAAAACCCGCCGCAAGAACGGCCACCGCCAGGAGCTCACCCGGGTGATGGTGCAGTCGATCACCGTGGCTGGCAAAGCCCTGGCCTAAGGGCTGGCCGGCTCCGTTTCCCCAGATCGATCTGGGATCGATTTTAATTAGTTCCATCCGTTCCCTCCCTTATCCCTCCCCATGGCCCATAAGAAAGGCACAGGCTCCACGCGCAACGGCCGCGACTCCAATTCCAAGCGCCTAGGCGTGAAGCGCTACGGCGGCGAGGTCGTGACCGCCGGCTCGATCCTGATCCGCCAGCGCGGCACCTCAGTGCTGCCCGGCGACAACGTGGGACGCGGCTCCGACGACACCCTGTTTGCCCTAGTGGATGGTGTCGTCAACTTCGATTCAATCACCCGCAACCTGCGCAACCGCAAGCGCATCAACGTCGCCGTTGCCTGAACCAGGCCCAGGCAGGCTGCCAGACAAGCAAGGTCAGGGGCCCAGCTTCCTGGCCCTTTTTTATGGCTAGCGGCCCCGGGGCTAGTCCCCTCAGGTGGGTGCCTGGAGCCGGTAGGCCCGGGTGGTGATCAGGTAGGGGTGAAACACCTCAAGGAAACGCTGTTGCAGAGTGGTGAAAAAGCGATTCACCAGGGCTTCATCATCGAAGTGGAAGGGATATTCGCCCCTAAAGCCCTTGAAGAAATACCAGTTCAATAGGGCCACACCCGAGCCCGTGAGCCGGCCGGCAAAGCTCTCCAACTGGGCAGCGGGATCGGGGAG
The DNA here is from genome assembly GCA_945875915.1 of Synechococcus sp. UW140. Lineage (GTDB taxonomy): Bacteria > Cyanobacteriota > Cyanobacteriia > PCC-6307 > Cyanobiaceae > BAIKAL-G1. The sequence continues at coordinate 21,971 of CAMCMT010000021.1, forward strand.
ATGTTCGAGCACATCGAGGCAGACAATCGTGTCGAACTGCGGCGGTAGGGCCGGATCGTCCAGGTCGCGGAAGCAGCGCAACTTGGCGGCCAGCCCCAGGGCCTCGGCCCGGGCCGCCACAAAAGCACGGTTGTGGGGGTTGAGGTCCACGAACCAAACCTGCTCCACCTGGGGCCGGGCCGCCGCCGCCAGGGCATGGCTGCCAATGCCGCCACCGAAATCGAGCACCTGGCCGCGGGCGAAACGCTCTTGCAGTCGCAGGGTGTCGGCGATGTAGTCGGCACTGCCCAGGTGCCAGGCGGCCAGCTCGATCAGGTGGGCCGTGCCAACGGTGTCTTCGTAAAAGCGGCCCGCATCAGCCGGATCAAAGGCCAGCTGCACCGCTCCCGGGTGCAGGGCCGCCAGCTGGTCCGTGGCCTGGGGCAACAGGGCCTCTAGGGCGGCGGCGTCCACCTGCAGGAACGGGGCGAGCTGGGCCTTGAGGGCAAAGCCATCGGCCAGGAACCCCTCCACGTCCATGCGGGAGAGGGGGGCGGCCAGGGCAGCAGCGGTGGCGCCGGAACGGGGGGACAGACTCATGGGGCCACCGTAAATCTCCCAGGGAACCGGGCGCCCCCAGGCGCCCCAGCCCGGAGGGGAGCCGGCGGACCCGGCCGCCAGCAGGCCCTGGCGCGCCCCGGGCCCAAGCCGGATGCAACAGTGCCTGTTCTGGCTGAAGGACCAGCGCCGATGCCGTCCGAGTCCCCCGTGGGTAGCCAAGCGGGCGCCAAAGGGGTTGCAAGAGAGGAGCTCTGCGGCTTCCTGGTGCTCGACAAGCCCGCCGGGCTCACCTCCCATGGCTGCGTCGCCCAGGTGCGGCGCACCTATGGCCTCAAACGGGTGGGCCATGGCGGCACCCTCGATCCCGCCGTGACCGGCGTGTTGCCGATTGCCCTGGGGGGCGCAACCCGTTTGCTGCCCTACCTCAGCGGCGACAAGCGCTACCGGGGCACGGTGCGCCTGGGCCTGCGCACCAGCAGCGATGACCTCAGTGGCGACCTTCTTGAGCAGCGCCCGGTGCCAGCCCTGGGACGGGACGCGCTGGAGGCGGCCTTGGAGCCCTTCCGGGGAACGATCCAGCAACGGCCTCCCAACGTGTCGGCGGTGCATGTGGATGGCGAGCGGGCCTACCTGCGGGCCCGCCGCGGCGAGGAGCTGACCCTGGCCAGCAAAACGGTGACGATCAGCGAGCTCCACCTGTTGGGCTGGAACCCCGAACGGGCCGAACTGGAGCTGGAGGTGGCCTGCACAGCTGGCACCTACATCCGCTCCCTGGCCCGGGACCTGGGCGAAGCCCTTGGCTGTGGGGGCTGCCTGGCCGAGCTGCGCCGCACCGAAGCCCTGGGCTTTGGCCTGGAGCAAAGCGTGCCCCTGGAGCTCCTTCAGCAGGCACCACCGCCCGAATTGCTCGATCCCCTGGTGGTGCTGCGCCACCTTGACCGCCACCAACTTGAAGGCGAAGCCGAGCTGGCCAGCTGGCGCTGCGGCCGCAGCCTCCAGGCAGGTCTAGCGCTCCCCGATGGCACGGCCGTGGTGGTGGTGGGCCTTGATGGCAGCCTGGCGGGCATGGCCCAGGCCCAGGCCGGCGGCAGGCTCCAGCCCAAGCTGGTGCTGCAGGCCAACGGCTGAGAGCTTGCCGCCACCCCGGCCCCGCCCACCACCAACCCCGTCAGTTCTCCGCTCCCATGGCCGGCCACAGCAAATGGGCCCAGATCAAGCGCAGCAAAGCGGTGGTCGATGCCAAACGGGGCGCCCTCTTCACCCGGCTGGGGCGAGAAATCACGGTGGCGGCCCGGGGCGGCAGCGATCCGGCGGCCAATTTCCAACTACGCACGGCGATCGAAAAGGCCAAGGCGGCCGCCATGCCCAGCGGCAACATCGAGCGGGCGATCGCCAAGGGCTCTGGCCAGGGCAGCGGCGCCGGTGACCAGTTCGAGGCCGTGCGCTACGAGGGCTACGGCCCCGGCGGCATCGCCATCCTGATTGAGGCCTTCACGGATAACCGCAACCGCAGCGCCGCCGAATTGCGCCTGGCCTTCAACAAAAACGGCGGCAACCTGGGCGAAACCGGCTGCGTGGGCTATTTGTTCGAGCACTTGGGCGTGGTGCGCCTAGGGCCGGCCAACACCCCGGGCAGCGCCGAGCCGGGTGCCAAGGCCACTGGCAACGACGGCTCCCGCTCAAAAGCATCAGCTCCAGGGACAAGTCCAACCGGCTGGCTCGATGAAGACGCCCTGCTGGAAGACCTCCTGGCCCTTGAAGACCAGGGCGGCCCAGCCGTACTCACTTACGAGCTAGACGGCGACCCCGGCCAACGCAGCGGCGCTGAACTGGTGACGGCCTACGCCGACCTGGAGGCCCTGCAGGACCAGCTGAGATCCCTGGGCTGGCCCGTGGCCAGCTGGGAGCACCGCTGGATCGCCCAGACCAGCTGCCAGGTGAGCGATCCGCAAGTGCTGGCCAGCTGCCTGAACTTGTTGGATGCCCTGGAAGAACTGGATGACGTGCGCAGCGTGACGACGAATCTGGAGGCGGAAGAGGGGTTGATGCAGGGGGTGCTGGGTTGAGGGGTGGCCGCCTTGGCCAAGGGCAACATCAGTGGATGCCATCAAAAGCGGCAGATTTTAACCATTTACTTACCTTATTCTAAAATTTAAAAACTGACAACTGGCACTTATAATCAATAACCAATTGATAGCCAGCCAGCAATGGAAACCGTTGCCGATTACCCCCGCCCACCCCTACTAGTGCCCTGCCAAGACCAAATTCTGGTCAAAGCAGGGGGCGTCGTGATCTGCGAAACAACCCGCAGCTTTCGGGTGCTGGAAACCTTCCATCCCCCCACCTACTACCTGCCGCCGGACTCCTTTCGCCTCGACCTGCTTGAGCCAGCCATGGGCGCCAGCTTCTGTGAATGGAAGGGGGTGGCCCGCTATTTCGATCTGGTGGTGCCCGCCCCAGGCGACGAAACCGAAAAGCGCCTTAGCAAAGTGGTTTGGCAGTATCCCCAGCCCAGCGCGGCCTTTGAGCCCATTGCCGGTTGGCTGGCGCTTTACCCAGGCGCCATGGACGGCTGCTGGGTGAATGGGGAAGCCGTAATCGCCCAACCGGGGGGCTTCTACGGCGGCTGGATCACCTCCCAAGTGGACGGGCCCTTCAAGGGGGATCCCCTGCACCCGGAGTTGCGCTAACACAGAAACAGGCAGCAAACCATTGTGCTATTCGAATACCCGCTATCTACTTCGTCCATTGACAAGGCCTGCCATTGACAAGGCCTGCCATCGACAAGGCAAGCCATCGAGAAAGCATTCCAATGCCAAGTAAGGCCTAAGGGTCTACCGGCCACGCCGAGGCGTTGAATCCCTCACGGCGCTGCCGGAACACCGGAACCAACCAAGACCCGCCGCATGATCTCACTTGCTAATTTTGCTATAGTCATTGCGGAAATCAGTGTCGCTATCATCGTCTGCCATGACCGAAATCGAAGAAATCAACAAACTAGTAACTTTTGCCCTTGTAGACGGAAAATTGCGCATTCAGCAAGTCAATGGCAACATTTGGGGTGACGTCAAGGGCAGTATCGAAGGGAGTGTCCGAGGCGACATCTTTGGTGATGTCGAAGGCAGCGTCGAAGGCAATGTCGGCTGCGATGTTGGAGCCAATGTGGGCCGCCATGTCCTTGGCAATGTCAATGGCAATGTCGAAGGCAGTGTTTGGGGTGACGTCAAGGGCGACGTCTGGGGCAATGTCTATGGAAAAGTAGAAGGAAACCCTGGGAGCGATAGCGATAGTGAGCCGGCGTGAGCGCAGGCGAACACCCTCAGATCCGCACGCAACCCAGCCGACTGGCCGCCGCCCCATCGACCATCACCTTCAAACGGGGATGGCGCTGCAACCAGCTGGCCGGCAGCTGGGGTTGGGGGGGCTCCTCCAGGCTGCGTCGCAAGATCTCGGCCTTGGACTCGCCGCTGACCACTAACACCACCGTTTCAGCCGCCAGGATCTCGGCCAAGCCCACGGTGATCGCCCGCCTCGGCACGGCGGCCAAGCCGGCGGCAAATAGGCCGGCGTTCTGGCGGCGGGTGGCCGGATCCAGCTCCAGGCAGCGGGTGGGCGCCTCGGGGGGGCATGGGGGTTCGTTGAAGCCCACGTGGCCGTTGTTGCCCAGCCCAAGCAGCTGCAGGCCTAGGCCGCCGGCGGCGGCGATGGCCTGGCCGTAGTGGCGGGCCTCCCGCTCGGGATGGGGGGCCAGGCCATCGGGCAGGCGCAATTGGCCAGGGGCCAGGCCTAGGGGGGCGCCCAGGCATCGCTCCATGCTGGCGGCAAAGGATTCAAGGTCCTCAGGCCCCAGCCCGACGTACTCATCCAGGTTGAAACTGGACCAGCCCGCCAGCAGCCCTTGGCGCTCAACGCTGGGCAGGGCTTGAAGCTGTTCAACAAGGGCGCCATAGACGGGCTCCATCGTGCGTCCGGTGGCCAAGCCAAGCGGCTTGGCCGGCCCGCCCGCGGCGGCGGGACGCAAGGCTTCAACTACCAACGCCGCAACCCGCTGGCCAAGGACTTCGGGGCCTGGGGCCACCTCCAACGACCAGCGTGCCAAGCCCCAAAACCCCAGTCCTGGGGCCAGCCTGTCAGGGTTTAGTGCCGAGCGTGAGCGCCAGGGGACGGGGCGTGATTGGGGCCAAGCTGAGGCGCGACTGCAGCAGCGGGACTAGGGCCGCCAGGCTGCTGTAGGGACGCAGCTGGGTGCCCCGGTAGTAGTGCTGCAGGATCTGCTCGAAGCCCGCGCCACGCCGGGCCATGGCGCAGGCGCCCCATTGACTCATGCCAATGCCATGGCCAAAGCCCCGGCCAATCGCCACCCACTGCAGGGAGGACGGGGCGGCTAGGGCGTTCAAGGCGGGCAGGGGGGGCGGAACCAGTAGCGGGGCCGTCAGCTGGTCGGAAGCGGTACCAACCTGATCAGGGAACTGGGGGGCGTTAACGGGCTCGCGGCTGAACTGCACCAGGGTGCTTTTTAGGCCAAGCCGCGAGCGCAGCTCAGCCCCCGTCACCACCACCGCCCCAGCCGAGCCCACCACCCGGGCCTGGCGCACCCGGCCGCTGGAGCTGGTGGAGAGCACCTCGATGCGCTCGAGGCTGCCGATCTCCGGGAATGCCCTACGCACCAAGTCATCGCTAAGGGGCAAGCGCCAATCGCGCACGGGCGACTCACGGTCGAAATCGGCCACGCTCACCAGGTAGGGCAGCTGCTGGGCCCAGAGCTCGCCGCTGTTTTCCGTGGTGCCACCGCCGCTGCTGTGGAACACGGCCTCAATCAGGCCATCGCCGTAGGTGAGCACCAGGCCGCGGGTGCCGGCTACGGCCGCCTGGGTCGAGGCCGTTTCCGCCTCCACCCCCAGGTACATCTGGCTGGCCACGGTGGCCTTGAGGTCGTAGGCCCGGCCCGTGGCGGGGCGCAGGGCCCGCAGGGCATAGGTGCGGGCCGCCACGGCCTGGGCCCGCAGGGCCTCCAGGGGCCAACTGGCGGGCATCTCGCTACCCACCACGCTGGCCAGGTAGGTCTCCAGGCCGACCAGGTTCACCGCCTGCAGGATGTCGCCCTGGGGCCGGATCCAGAGGCTGCCGCGGTAGCGGCGCTTCTGCAGCCAAACACTGCCTTCACTGCCAGGCGCTGGCACAGGCTCCACCACCAGCTCGCCCACCCGCAGGCGCCGGACGACGGATGGGGCAGAACGGGCCATGGCACCCTGACCAGCCGCAACCAGATCCGCATTGGGATTGGCCGCGGGCGCAGTTGCAAGGGCTGAAGGGCCCAGGCGGGGAACCGGGGTAGGGCCCGTGGCCGAGTCGTAGGCAGGGGCCGCTTCGCCCGCCCCGGCCTCGGCCAGAGCCAGCACCTGGGAGCCGGCCAGTTGCAGGCGCAGGGGCTGGTCGGGTCCCAGATCCATCAGTACCTGGCCGGAGCCATCGCGCAGGCGCATGCGAGCGCCGGCGGGGGCCCGTACCGTGAGGAGCCGGGCTTCCCACAACAGAACCCGCACCTGGGGCCCACCCAAGGCAACCCGATCGGCCCGGCTGGGTGCCGCCTCCAAGGCCGCCCAGGCCCGGGGCAGGCCCACCAGAAGGCCACCGATTAGCAAGGTGGCGCCCAGGCAGCGCCGCTGGAGGGGAGGGATCAACAACATCGGCTCAAGCCCCACGGCACGGCTGCGGAGCCGCGGCCGGGCAACCGCGACAGGTTGTCATTGTGACCAAGCCCAGGCCCTGGCGCCAGCCAGCCGCCGCCTGGAGCCAGGGCCTGGGCCTGGGCTCGACGTGGCAGCATGCGGATCCTGATGAACCGGTGCGGCACCGGGGAGACACTCCAGCCGTGCAGGTCACCTTTTTAGGCACGAGTTCGGGCGTTCCCACCCGCTCCCGCAACGTGTCGGCCGTGGCCCTACGCCTGCCCCAGCGGGCCGAGCTCTGGCTGTTCGACTGCGGCGAGGCCACCCAGCACCAGTTCCTGCGCAGCGAGCTGCGGGTCTCCCAGCTGCGGCGGATCTTCGTCACCCACATGCACGGCGACCACGTCTTTGGGTTGCCAGGCCTGCTGGCCACCCTGGGCCTGGCGGGCGCCAGCCCCGGCATCGACCTCTACGGACCCGATCCCCTGCGCGACTACCTCGAGGGGGTGATGCGCACCACCTCCACCCGGATCAGTTATCCCCTACGCAGCCACCGGGTGCGGGCCGCCGCCAGCAGTGGCGCCCTGCTGCTCGACGACGGCGACCTGACCGTGCGCTGCGCACCCCTGACCCACCGGGTGCCGGCCTACGCCTACCGGGTCGACCAGAAGCCCAAGCCCGGCCGGTTCGACGTGGAGAAGGCCAAGCAACTCGGCATTCCGCCCGGCCCGATCTACGCCGCCCTCAAGGCGGGCCAAACCATGACCCTCGACGACGGCAGGATCATCCGCGGCGAGGCCCTCTGCGGCCCGGAACAGCCCGGCAAAAGCCTGGTGTATTGCACCGACACGGTGTTCTGCGAGGCCGCCGTGGAGCTAGCCCAAGGGGCCGACCTGCTGATCCACGAATCCACCTTTGCCCATGGTGAGGCGGAGATGGCCTACCAACGCCAGCACTCCACCAGCACCATGGCGGCCCAGACCGCCGCCGAGGCCGGCGTCAAGCAGCTGGCCCTCACCCACCTCAGCCCCCGCTACGTGGCGGGCAATCCCCTCACCCCTGAAGACCTGCTGGCGGAAGCGCGCGCAATCTTCCCGGCCACCGTGATGGCCAAGGATTTCCTCACCCTGGAGGTGGGCGCCGCCTGAGCGCCCCTGCAACAGTTCGTGATCCCGCCCCGGGGGGCCCATTCCCCGTGATACAAGGGCTTTGCTGCGGTTCATCCCAGCCTTGTTGCCGGCTTTTTCGATGGCCTCTTTCTTCTCCTCTGCGCTGCGATTCCTAGCGCGAACCCTGCTGGTTCTGCCCCTGGTGGTGCTGGTGAGCTTCGCCGGCCCTGCCACTGCAGCCCAGTGGACTGCCGATCAGCTCACGGTTTCGGCGGATCCCGCTGGCACCACCGTCACCTTCACGGAACAGGACGTGAAATCAGGTCGCAAGCTGTTCAATGACAGCTGCGGCACCTGCCACGCCGGCGGGATCACCAAGACCAACCAGAACGTGGGCCTCGACCCCGAAACCCTGGCCCTGGCCACCCCGCCCCGCAATTCGGTGGATTCCCTCGTGGACTACATGAAGGACCCCACCTCCTATGACGGCGAATACAGCATCTCCGACCTGCACCCGAGCCTGCGCAGCAGCGACGTGTTCGTGAAAATGCGCGATCTCGGTGAGGACGACCTGCGCCTGATCGCCGGTTACATCCTGGTGGCCCCTAACGTCCAGGGCGTCCAGTGGGGCGGCGGCAAGATTTATTTCTGATCGGGCCTCCAGCCCTGGTCCCTGGGCTAGGGCCCTAGCCCTTGAAATCGGATTTGGCCCAACGTTGGCTTCAAGTTCCGGACCCTGGGCCCAAACAAACTTTTTCAGCCGCGGCCCCCACCGCGGCTTTTTAGTGGGCCAGGCCAAGCCCCTAGCCCGCCGCTGGAGTCGTCCCTTTAGTGGGGCACAAGGATTCAAGGCCCTGGCGCCAACCGTCTACGCCCCTTTCAGGGATTCTGGTAAGGGCTCCGGTAGGGGCGCGGGCGGCTTGCTATTGGCTTGATCAAGGGAGGCGGGCTGCTTGCTGTACCACCACTCCTGCAGCACCGGGCTGAGGCGCTGGGCGAACAGGGTCAACACCGTGCGGGTCGGCCGGGAGCCCGGCTGGAGCAGCTCCACCGCGTAAGAGGGGCAGCGGCGCGAGGCCAGGTCGGCGACAAAGCGGCGACCGACGCGCCGCCAACTGGGCTCCTTGCTGCGCCAGGCCAGCCGGCAGCAGGGCCACGGCAGCTCATTGCGGTCAAACAACCGGCAGCAGGGCCCCAGGACCCGGTAGCTGTACTGGCCGCCCAGACTGGAGTGCTCACTGCCCAGCTCGGGCATCTGCTCCAGCAGGGGCAACTTCTCCCCTAGGGGAACCTTCTCCCCTAGGGGAAATGAAGAGCCGGCAGGAGCCACGGACACGGCGGGCGGCGCAGGGGAAGAGGAACAAAAAAGCCACCCCGCAGGGTGGCAGAGGAACGGAACCGGTCAAGCCCGAGGGCCGAAGCGGCGGCTCAATAGAGCTCTTCTTCGGAGTGGGTCTTGATCGTGCAGTCGGAGGTGGGGTAGGCGACGCAGGTGAGCACGAAACCGGCTTCGATCTGGTCGTCGTCGAGGAAGCTCTGGTCCGACTGGTCGACGGTGCCGGAGGTGAGCTTGCCAGCGCAGGTGCTGCAGGCGCCAGCGCGGCAGGAGTAGGGCAGGTCGATGCCTTGCTCTTCAGCGGCGTCGAGGATGTACTGGTCGTCGGGAACTTCAATGGTCTTGTTGAGGCCCTCGCCTTCATTGACGAGGGTGACCTTGTAGGAAGCCATGGAAAGAATTGGGGCTCACAGGCTCCTGGAGAATCCGGGCCTGTAGGACAGCACCGTCCTACATCCTCCTGAGGCTGTTCCCGTGGATCCAGGCCGCCATTTCGGCGAAGCCCAATCAAAGCCAGGGCTCCGATCAGCCTGCCTTATCAAACGGGACCGGTCAACCGGATTTCCAGCAAGCCCCATTGGCTCTGCTGGGCCACCAGCTCGGCCCGCCAGCCGGCCGCCGCCAGGGCCTGGGTCAGCGCCGGCACCTGGCTCACGAGCAAGCCGCTAAGCAGGCCCACCCCGCCCGGGGCCAGCACCGTGGCAAAGGCCGGCGCCAGGGCCTCGATCACCGGTGCCAGGATGTTGCAGAGCAGCAGGTCGACCGGTTGCCCCGCCAGCAGCTCGGCCAGTCCCTCCACCGAGCCCTGGGCCACCTTCAGGCAGCCAGCCTGGGCCGCCCCGGTGTGCAGGCTGGCTCCCCCCCTTGTGCCTGGAGCCCCTGGGGCCGGTGGCGCTCCAGGCACAGCCACGCCATTGCAGGCGGCGTTGGCCCAGGTCGCCCGCACGGCCAGGGGGTCGCTATCCACGGCAAACACCTGGCAGGCCGGGGCTGGGCTGGCCCCTCCTCTGGCGGCATCACTGGCGCCCAAGAGTTTCAGGGCTGCGAGGGCCAAGATGCCGCTGCCGCAGCCCAGGTCCGCCACCCGCACGGGCCGGGTGAAGTCCGCCCCTGGCCCATCCGCCCAGCGCTCCAGGGCTTCCAGGCAGAGGCGGGTGGTCGGGTGGCTGCCGGTGCCGAAGGCATTGCCGGGATCGATGCGGATCGCCAGCCGATCGGCGAACTCCTCCGGGCAATCGAGCCAGGCCGGCAACACAAGCAGCCTGGTCCCGACCGGATCGGCCTGCCAATGCTGCTTCCAGCTCAGACTCCAATCCTCATCCCCCTGCTGCTGCCAACAGATCTGCGGCAGAATGAGGCCAAAGGGCTCGCTTAAGGCGGCGAGGGCCAGCTCCAGCTGCAGCCGCTCGGGCTCGGGCCAGTCCACCGCCGGCAACCAGGCCAGCAGCTGGCGGTGGTCCGGCTTTCTGGGGGTGTGCTCAATCGCTACCCGGTGGATCCCCAGGGCCTGGAGTTTCCAGAGCAGGGATTCTTCAAGCTCCGGCAGGACCAGGAGCTCCAAGCGCCACCAGGACTGCCCCGGGCCCGATCCCTGGCCCGGCCCTGGGGGCGCCGGCATCGGGCTGGCGCTCAAAGGGTGACCGGATGGGATTCCTGGATCCCGTTGATGGCATGGATCGTGGCCAGCAAGCTGGCGGGGATCGGGTCATCGAGGCTGAGCACCATCACGGCGTCGCCGCGCACGATGCGGCGTCCCACCTGCATCGAGGCAATGTTGACGTTGTGCTCGCCTAGCACAGTGCCCAGGTTGCCGATAATTCCTGGCATGTCCCGGTGGCGGGTGAAGAGCATGTGACGGCTCGGCGTCACATTCACCGGGAACTCATCGATCGTGGTGATGCGCAGGTCGCCATCGGCAAACACCGCCCCGGTGACGCTGTGGTTGCCCTTGGAGCCCGTCGACGAGAGCTGCAGGGAACCGCCGGCAAAGTCGCGGCTGGCATCATCTTTGACTTCCACCACGTGGATGCCGCGGTCCTTGGCCTCCAGGGTGGCGTTCACGTAGTTGATGCTGTCGCCCAGGGCCGCTGAGAGCAGACCCTTGAGGGCCGCCACCACCAGGGGCTGGGAGGGATGGCTGGCAAATTCGCCCTGGAGGCGCACCTCCAGCTGTTCCACATCACCACCGGCCAACTGGCTGAGCAGCAGGCCCAGGGTTTCGGCCAATTGCAGGTGGGGCTTGAGCTGCTCCATCACCTCGGGAGTCAGGCCGGGGATGTTCACGGCGCTGCGGGCGGGCAGGCCCAGCAGCACATCACGGATCTGCTCGGCCACGTCCACGGCCACGTTTTCCTGGGCCTCCTCAGTGGAGGCGCCCAGGTGGGGCGTGAGGATCAGGCGCTGGGTCACGCTGCGCAGGGGCGAATCGGCCGCCAGGGGCTCCTTGGCGTACACATCGAGGGCGGCGCCGCCGATCACGCCCTTTTGTACGGCCTCGGCCAGGGCCGCCTCATCAACGATGCCGCCGCGGGCGCAGTTGACGATGCGGGCCGTGGGCTTCATCGTCGCCAGCAGCTCGGCGTTGACCAGGTTCTCGGTCTCGGGGGTGCGGGGCAGGTGCAGGCTCACGTAGTCGGCCTCGGCGAAGAGGGCCGGCAGGGCCATGAGGCGCACCTGCAATTGCTGGGCCCGCTCCGCCGAAATGAACGGGTCGTAGGCCATCACCTCCATGCCCATGGCCTTGGCAACCCGAGCCACGTGGGAGCCGATCTTGCCGAGGCCCACCACGCCTAACTTTTTTTTGTAGAGCTCATTGCCCACATAGGTTTTACGATCCCAGCCGCCGGCCATGGTGCTGGCGTGGGCGTGGGGCACGTGGCGCGACAGCGACAGCATCAGGGCCAGGGCGTGCTCGGCCGCCGCGATCGTGTTGCCCTCGGGCGAATTAACCACAATCACGCCGCGTTTGGTGGCGGCGGGCACATCCACGTTGTCCACACCGACGCCGGCCCGGCCAATGATGCGCAGCTTGGTGGCAGCCTCAATAACCTCGGCGGTCACCTGGGTGCCGGAACGGATCATCAGGGCGTCGTAGTCGCCGATGATCGCCTTGAGCTCTGCTGGCGGCAGGCCGGTGCGCACATCCACCTGCGCCACCTGGGAGAGGATGTCGATCCCCGTCTGATCGATGGGATCGGAAACCAAAACCTTTGTCATGACCCGGCCGGTGGGGAGCTGCCGGGGGCAACTCTAGAGAGGCGACGTCGGGGGCCCCGAAGGCCGGCGCCGGCAAGGGAGAATCGGGCTTCTTCATCGGCGCTGATCCGTGGCGAACTGCGTGGTGGCGGTCCTGGCCGCCTATGACCAGCTCCAGGCGCTGCGCAGCCAGCTGGCGGAGCTGAGCCCGCCGCCCTTCAGCCTGCTGGCGATCGGGCCGGGCGAGCTGGCCCTTGAGCAGGTGGAACGGCTCAATCCGTCCCAAGCCAGAACGCGGCGCCAGAAACAGATGGCCCTCTGGCTGATCCCCTTTGGCTTTTTTGCCGGAGTGATGTTCACCTTCATCACCGACCTGCAGACCTTCGCCTTTGCCGGCCCCCTGGGCGAACCCCTAATCAGCGGTCTGCTGGGCCTCGGTTCCGGCTGGATGGGCAGTTTTGCTGCCGCCGCCAGCGTGCCGTCTGAAGATGACGACCAGGTTCGAATCCTGCGCAATCGCCTGCAGGAGGGCAACTGGCTGCTGCTTTTGGAAACCCGTAACGGCGTGGAGCTGCCCTGGCGGCTCCTGCAACAGGCTGGCGCCCGGGCCCTAGTGCGCCTGTCGGAAGACTGATCAGGCCCAGGCGTCCCGCCGTGGCGGGGCTCCGCCAGGATTGGTCTGCCATACCCCCTAGCGATGCTACCCAGGGACCAACTGCTCCAGGCCAGTCGCCATCCCCGGGAGTTGGCCGGCCTGATCGACCTAGCCGAGCAGGCCCTCCGCACCTGGGAGCCGCTCTGGAGTGGCTTCCTGGCGGCCGAAGTGCTCGAGGAGGCCGAGGCGCGCCTCGGCGACCTGGCCGAGCTGGCCTTGGAGAGCGCCGGCGGCTGGCCCCAGGCTGAACGGCGCCGGCTCTGCATCAAGCGAAGGGAGCTCGAACCCGAAAGCGCCAAAGCGGAGAGTGCGGCAGCCCCGGCGCCCCTGATGGGCCTGGCCATCGCCGGCAATTTTCTCTTCGATCCCGCCGAAGCCCGGGACATGCGCCAGGCCCTGATCGTCCGGGGCGCCACCCCAGAGGCCCTTGGCGACCTCTGGATCCAGGGGGATCGGGGCGCCCAGCTGGTGGTGACCCCGGAACTGGCTGAGGCCCTCGACCAGGGCCTGGCCCTGGTGCGCAGCGTTGAGGTGCGCCTGGAGGCCCTGCCCCTCGACCAGCTGCAAAGACCCGCCCAGCGCCTGCCCCGCCGACTCACCACGGTGGAGGCCTCCCTGCGTCTCGATGCGGTGGCCTCGGCCGGCTTTGGCCTCTCCCGCAATCGCATGGCCGAACTTGTCCGTTCAGGGGCCGTGCGAATCAACTGGCAGCCAGTTAGTAGTCCCTGCCGGGAGTTGGGCCTCGGCGATCGGGTGCGGCTCGAGGGGCGCGGCGAGTTGGAACTGCTGGAGGTGCAGCTCACCAAGAGGGACCGCTGGCGGCTGGTGCTCCAACGCCGGTAGCTGCGGCCCAGGGGCTTCGGAGCAGGCCCAGCCAGGCTTGACTGAGCTGGCTGCTAGGTTGCTCCAACATTCGCTAATTCAGCTCCAGGCCGCTGGTTTGTCCAGTGGACAGGGTTCTGACTATCGAGTGAGGCCGGGCGATTAGCTCAGAGGTAGAGCACTACCTTGACACGGTAGGAGTCACTGGTTCAATTCCAGTATCGCCCACTCTTTTTCATTCAGCTGTTTCATTTAGTCGCCCAGAGATGGCCGAGCCCAGGCAACCCTGCACCGTTGTCCTAGGCCTAGGCCGCTCCGGATTGGGCGCCGCCCGATTACTCCATCACCTCGGCCATGGGGTGGTGGTCTTCGAAAGCAGCACCGCTGAACCGGTCCGCCAACGGGCCCTGGAGCTCGAGGCCCAAGGCATCGAAGTGCGCCTGGGCACGGCCCTAGAAGGGGCCAGTTTCTCGGCCTTAGGCAAGCCCGTTGAGCGCGTGATTGTCAGCCCTGGGATCCGCTGGGACCACCCCACCCTCGAGCAGCTGCGTCACCAGGGCGTGGCCGTGGCAGGCGAACTGGCGGCGGCCTGGGAGGCCCTGCCCGCCACCCCCTGGATCGGCATCACGGGCACCAATGGCAAAACCACCGTGACCCACCTGGTCAACCACCTGCTCGGCTGCGCCGGCCTCGATGCCCCCATGGGCGGCAATGTGGGCAACTCGGCGGCTGAGCTGGCCCTCGAGCGCCTGGCTCCCGGCCAGGCGGCCCCCGATTGGCTGGTGGTGGAACTGAGCAGCTATCAAATTGAAGCCTGCGCCCTGGTGGCGCCGCGGATTGGCCTCTGGACCACCCTCACCCCGGACCACCTGGAGCGCCACGGCACCCTCGCCAACTACCGCGCCATCAAACGCAGCCTGCTGGAACGCAGCGCCTGCCAAATCCTCAATGCCGATGACCCGGACCTGCGCTCCCAGGCCCCCAGCTGGGAGCGGGCCCATTGGGTTACGGCAGGGGATCGCAGCGCCCTACCACCGGGCCTCAATCCCCTGCTCTGGATCGAAGCGGACCAGGTGACTTCAGCCGCTGGTCCGCTCCTCGATGCCCGCTCCCTGGCCATGCCCGGAGCCCACAACCGCCAGAACCTGCTGCTCGCCGCGGCCGTGGGCCTGGAGCTGGGCCTTTCGGGCGCCACGATGGAGGCCGCCTTCCGCCGCTTCCCTGGCGTGCCCCATCGCCTCGAGCGGATCGGCGTGCTCCAGGGCATTTCCTATTACAACGACAGCAAGGCCACCAATTACGACGCGGCCGAAGTAGCCCTGCAGGCCCTCCCCGGCCCCTTGGTGGTGCTGGCCGGCGGCCAGGCCAAGCAGGGCGATGCCAGCGGCTGGATCGAACGGCTCAAGGTCCAAGCGGTGGCCGTGGTGCTGTTTGGCTCCGCCGGGCCCTTGTTTCAAGGCCTCCTACGGGAGCGTGGCTATGGCGGCAGGGTCGCCGTGGTGGCGGACCTGGAGCAGGCAGTGGCGCTAGCAAGCGAGCTGGCGGCTGACCTCAAGCTGGCGCCTGACAGCCAGGGCTGCCAGGCCGTGGTGCTCTCGCCAGCCTGCGCCAGCTTCGATCAATATAGCGATTTCGAAGCCCGCGGCGACCATTTCCGCCAGCTGGTGCAGGCCCTGGCCACCGGAGCATCCCCCCAAGCCCCGGGGCCTTCGGTCCCGGCTTGAGTGGTCCCGGCCTGGATGGTCCCGACCCCCAGGGGCTCACCCAGCGGGCTACTCTCCGGCCCAACGCAATGCGCTCCGTCAATGGCCCACTGGCTGATGAAAAGCGAGCCCGATGTTTACGGGATCGACCATCTCGAGCGTGAGGGCACGACCCTCTGGGATGGCATTCGCAACTATCAGGCCCGCAATTACATGCGGACGATGGCGATTGGCGATCGGGCCTTCTTTTATCACTCCAATGCCAAGCCCCCCGGCATCATTGGCCTGATGCAGGTGGTGGAAACGGGCCTGGTGGACCCCAGCCAATTCGATCCAGCCTCCAAGTATTTCGATGGGGCCTCGAAACCGGAAGCCCCGCGCTGGGATTGCGTGCGCCTGGGTTTTCTCGAACGCTTTGATGCCCTGCTCAGCCTCGAGCAATTGCGCCAAACGTTCAGCGCCGACGAGTTGCCGGTGGTCCGCCAGGGCAACCGGCTATCGATCCTGCCCGTGGATGAAGCGAGCGCCCAAAAGCTGCTGGCCCTACTCAAGCCGGCCTAAAGGCCCCCAGGCCGGCTTGAGCTGTCCCCCTCATCGTCGCCATTCCCGGCGGCTGAACCCATCACCAAACTGGGGCCAAACCCCCCTTTCAGGGGAAATAGGTTGGCCAGGTAGCAGCGGGTTACCTCCCGGCTCTCCAGCCCGTTTTGCACCAGGAAGCCGGCCAAGGCCGCCTGGAAGAGGCGGTACTGGTCCCAGTTGGGGTGGGCCTCGATGAAACTTCGCATCGACCGCAACAGGGGCTCGGGCACATCGGCCTGCAGGCTCACCATGGCCATCGGGTCCATCCAAATTCCGGGTCAGGCGGCCAGTTCGCTACAGGAATGAAGCCGCGTCAAATGGCCTGGAAGCCCTGCAGACTCAGGCCTCTCAGATCTAGACATCCCCGCCGCCCTGGCCTGGCTGGGCTGGACCCCAGGACTTGGGGGCGCCCGGAACTCACCTCAAGAATCTGTCAAGGCTGGGCCGGAGCAAGCTGCTGATTTCCCCAGGCGCCAGGCCTCCCCAGGGTTCCGGTCGAGGGACCTGGGGAAAACCAGGGCAAAAAAGGGGAAGGGACGTTGGCAATTGCGGCAAAGCCGGGGCCATCAGCAGTGCTGATCGGCGCCGGGTCGTTGGACCAGTCTCAAGGTTGGCCGCCCAGGCGCTGCAAGGCCTGGCAGAGGGCCGCACTGGCCTCCACAGACCAGGAGACCTCCACGGCCCGCTGGCCCGCTTCAGGGGTCAACACCCCCTTGAGGCACCAATGGAGGCGATCCCCCTCCAGCGCCAGCCACCAGGGGCCCCGTTCCAACTCCAGGGTGATCGCCTCCTCGGCCAGCAGCTGGTCGAGGAGGGCTTGGTGCTCGCAGACCAGGTCGACAACCGCCGCGGCCAGGGCCGCCGCCTCGGCTGCCGTGAGCTCGACCGCCCAGCCCTGGCCGCCGATCAACACCGCAAAGGGGTGGTTCTCGTCCCGCCAGGCCAGACGCCAACCCGGCCCTTCCAACTGGATCACGGCCGCCCAACCTCCTTGGGGTCTGATTTCCAGCCTTGCAGGCAGCCAACAGCCTGTCGTTCAGCCCCCCCAGCGGGGGGAGCCGCTTGGCGGCAGCAGGGAAACGGCATAGGCGCAAAGAGCTTCCGCCAGGACTCAGCCGGGTAGCAAGTCGGGCTGGTCCTGTTCGTCGCTCATTTCGACGATGGCCCGCTGCACGGGCTTGATCATCGAATCTTCGAGCAGGCCATCGAAATCATCGAAGCGGCGTTGCTTCGCACGAAAGGCAATGCGCACCGTGGTCAGGTAGCGGTTGCTGGAGTGACGAATCAGGCTTTCGGCCCGCTGGGCCAATTCCTTCGGACTCACATCGACGCCGATGAACATGCAAAGCCAGCCATTAAAACCATCTTAAGCCAAGGACCCCCAGCGCACCAAGCCAGCTGCGCCACAATCCAACGGCGCGCTCCACCTCCCAGGCACTCCATGGCCGGCACCCTTGCCATCGACTTGGGCAGTAGCAGCACCGTGGTGGCCTTCCAGGAAGCCGGCGGGCCGCCGCGCCTCCTGACGATCGAGCCCTTTGCCCTGGGGGAGCCGTCCGTGGTGCCTAGTGTGATCTGGCTGGCCGATGCCGAGGCGGGCCAGCCCCTGATCGGCCGCCAGGTGCTGGAGGCCGGCCTAGTCCACCAAGGCGGAGCGGCCCTCCACCGTGATTTCAAACGGGCCATTGGCGGCCAGCGCCAGGTTGATCCGAGCGAAACGGTCGCCAACCAGGCTGCCAACATCTTGAGCCCGGAGCAGGCCGGCAGCTTGCTACTGCAACGGATCTGGCGCCAACTACCCGCTGGCATCGAGCCTGATCGTCTTGTGCTCACCGCCCCGATCGATGGCTACCGGGACTACAGGCGCTGGCTAGCGGCGGCCAGCGAGACCCTGGCCGTGGCCGAGGTGGCCCTGGTGGATGAGCCCACGGCCGCCGCCATCGGCGCCGGATTGCCCCCGGGCAGCAGGGTGCTGGTGGTGGACTTGGGCGGTGGCACCATCGACCTGTCCCTCGTGGCGCTGGAAGGGGGCGAAGGCCGACCGGCGCCGATTGCCCAGCTGCTGCGCTTCGCCGGGCGCAACCTGGACCAGAGCCGGCAGGCCCTACGCCTTGCCCGGGTGTTGGGCAAGGCGGGCCTGGTCCTGGGCGGCCGCGACATCGACCACTGGATCGCCGAAGCCCTCTGTCCTGGCCAGGGCAACGATCCAGGCCTGCTGGAGGTGGTGGAGCGGATGAAATGCAGCCTGAGCAGCCAGGAGCAGGCCCTGGGGCTGTGGCGCCCGGGCCCAGGGCCCACCCAGGAGCTGCGCCTCAGTCGCCCCCAGCTCGATCGCCTTCTGCAGGAGAAGGGGCTCGAGGAGCTGCTCGACGACTTACTGGAAACGGTCCTCGCCTCAGCCCGGGCCCAGGGCGTCGCCCTCAAGGATGTCGATGCGATCCTGCCGGTGGGAGGAACGAGTCGGCTGCCCAGCGTGCGGCGCTGGCTGCAGAGCCGCTGCGCCGGAGTTCCCCTGCGGGACCAACGGCCGATCGAGGCGGTGGCCCTGGGGGCCCTGGGCCTGACGCCGGGAGTGACGGTGCAGGACCTGCTGAGCCATGGCCTGAGCTTGCGCTGCTGGGACCGTCGCAGCCGCGAGTACCGCTGGCACCCCCTATTCAGCGCTGGACAGGGCTGGCCGAGTGAGCGCCCCTTGGAGCTGGTGCTGGCCTGCAGCCAGGAGGGCCAACGCTCTCTGGAACTGGTGCTGGGCGAACCCAGGCCCGACCAACGCAGTGAGGTGGTGTTCGAGGCGGGTCTGCCGCGGCTGCGGCGCCGACCCGCCGGCGAGGCGCCCGTGGATGCCTGGCCCGAGCCGCCGGCGCCCGTGCCCCTCGACCCCCCAGGTCAGGCAGGGGTGGACCGGCTGAAACTGCGCTTTTCAATTGACAGCACAGGCGCCCTGAAGCTGGAGGGCGATGACCTGTTGACGGGCTTGCCCCTGGCCGAGCGCCGGCTTGGACGGGTGCGCTGAGGCCGGCCCCACCGGTGGACAACAGCCGGGCTGCCCCCAATAACGGGTGGCGGTCAGCACCACTCCATAGAACAGGGGAGCGCATGCAAACCGCCTTGGCCCTCCGCCACCACAGGCTCCCCCGTTACTGGCTGGGTCTCACCCTTGGACTGGTAGCGGCAGGCGTGGGCGGAGTGCACTGGTGGGAGCAGCAACTTCCCTTAAAACTGCAGGAGGCCGCCAGGGCCGGCCGCCTGGATGCCTGCATCCGTTACGCCGACCAACTAGCGGCCCTACGCTGGCTAGGCGGTCTCGCCCCCCAGGAACAGGGGCTCTGCCGCCGCCGCAAGGCCGCCCAGTTCTGGGACCAGGGCCAATGGTCTGCGGCGATGAAACTGCAGCTGCAACTTGTCAATTCCGGTGCCAGCCAACCGACGGACCAACAGCAACTGGTCCAGTGGCAACGGCAGCTGGAAAGCAGGGCCCTGGGCCTGTTCCAGCAGGGGGACCTGCAGGCAGCCCTGGTGCTGCTGGCGGCGATCAACGCCGATCACCGCAGCGATGGCGCCGCCCTAGGCGACAACCTGAGGGACAGCTGGACCCGCAACCGGATGCTGCGGGACCGGGGTCAGCAGCTGATCAAGCAGCAGCGTTGGTGGGAGGCCCTCGATTCCCTCAATCGCATCGATCACCCCTGGTGGAAAGGGCAGACCAAGGAGCTACGCCAGCAGGTGCAGAAGGGCATCGCCAGCCTGCGCCGCCAGGAAGACAAGGAACACGAAGGCCACGGCGAAACCAACCCCTCAAACGTGCCCCTCGCGGAGCTCGATGCCTTGGTGTCCCGCAAAATCGCCACCGGCATGGACGACGGCCAGGCCTTCGAACGGGCCTGCAAGGAACTGGGCGGCAGAGTGGTGGAAACGGGTCCGGAGAGCGCCTGTCGCCGCTGAGGGACCATGGCAAGATGGTTTCCATTGCAGTGTTGAGCCTTCATGCAAGCTGGAGATCAGGTCAGGGTCAGCGCCAGTGTGGTTGTGTTCCACCACCCTGAACACCGCGGCCAGGCCTTCGATCTGCAGGGGCAAACGGGCGAAGTCAAAGACATTCTTGGCGACTGGAAGGGCAGACCGATCAGCCCAACCCTGCCGGTGATCGTGGCCTTTGGCCGCTTCAAGGCCCACTTCCGTAGCGACGAACTCGAGCCCGCCTGCTGAAGCGCCCCCCAAGCTGGCCGCCCGTAAACCTCAGCCGGCCGGCTCGGTTCCCTTAAGCAGGTAAACCCCCTCCTCGCCATCGGTGGCCTGCAGGCAGAGGGCAATGGCCTCTTGGCGGCTGGTCGGAACCACCCGTCCACAGAAATCGGGTTGGATCGGCAATTCACGATGGCCCCGATCCACCATCACCAGCAGGCTGACCCGGCGCGGCCGTCCCCAGGCCTGCAGGGCTTCGAGGGCCGCCCGCACGGTGCGACCGGTAAAGATCACGTCATCCACCAACACCACGCTGCGGTCCTTCAAATCGGCCGGCAATTCCGTGGGGGTACCCAGGCGGGTGCCGACACGCCCCAGGTCGTCGCGGTGGAAAGTGGGATCCAGGCTGCCCTGGTCCACGGCATGGCCGGCGATGCTACCGATCTGGTGGGCGAGCACCTGGGCCAGGGCGACCCCCCGGGTGGGAATACCCAGTAACACCAGCTCCCGGCTATCGGTGACGCTCTCCAATACCTGGGAGGCCAACCGGATCAGGGTGCGGGAGAGCTCCAGGGACGAAAGAATTTCTACCCGCCCAGGGTTTCCCGGGACAGGGTTTCCCTGGACAGCGCTTCCTTGGACAGCGCTTCCTTGGACAGCGCTTCCCGGGACGGGGTTCCCCGGGCCATTGCCTGGGGCCAAGGGCCCCGATCGCCCAGCGAAACCCTGCTGAGAAGAAGGTGTCATCACGGCGCAATGGGATCCCTGGGATGGGACAAGCACTGGCGCAAGACTGGCAGAGCCGAAGCCCACGAGGCGGGGAGCCTGGGGCCATTCAGGCCCGCAAAGTGGGGGCCGCTTGCCGGGCCTAGGTCCCATCGCTGGCCTGAACGCCAGCCGCAGGGGGCCCTTGATGGCCAAAAGCTGACCCACCAAGGGGCTCACTTGGGTCTTTGGCCATAAGGCAGTAAGTTTTAAAGGGTTGAAGTTGTTGAGGGATAGGGCAACTCCGGGTGAAAGCAGTTCCTTCCTCCGATCGCAACCCTGGCCTTGAGCACAGCATGGCTAAATCCCCGTTTTCCGATGGGCACCTCCAGCCGGTTGCCTTGGCGCCAGCCCAACCGTTGACCGGCAAAGCGCCTCTGGCGCCGGTTGTGCTGGCCATCCTGGATGGCTGGGGCCATAGCCCTGCCCATGAGCACAACGCCATCCACAACGCCGAGACCCCGGTGATGGATGCCCTTTGGCATGCCTATCCCCACACCCTGATCCAGGCCAGTGGCGCCGATGTGGGCCTGCCCGACCAACAGATGGGCAATTCCGAGGTGGGCCATCTCACGATTGGCTCTGGCCGGATCATCCGCCAGGAGTTGGTACGCATCGGCCAGGCCGTACGCGACGGCAGCATCGCCCACAACGCCGCCCTCAACCAACTAGCCGACGAATTGCTCGCCAATGGCCACACCCTGCACTTGCTTGGCCTTTGCTCAAACGGCGGCGTCCATAGCCATGTGAACCATGTGGGAGGTCTGTTGAAGTGGGCGGCGGGGCGGGGCCTCAAGGACGTCTGCATCCATGTCACCACCGACGGACGTGACACCCCCACCCAAAGTGCACCAGGATTTATTGCCAGCCTGGAGGCCCAGATCGCCGCTGCCGGCGTCGGCAGGCTGAGCACCATCTGCGGCCGCTACTGGGCGATGGACCGGGACAACCGCTGGGAGCGGACCGAAAAGGCCTATCGACTGCTCAGCCAGGACGACGGCGCCTGTGGCCTAACGGCCCTGGAGGTGGTTGAGGCCTCCTACGCCGAAGGCATCACCGATGAATTCATCGAACCCACCCGTTTGGGACCAGGCCATCTCAAGCCCGATGACGGCGTGATTTGTTTCAACTTCCGCCCCGACCGGGTGCGGCAGTTGATCCGGGCCCTGGTGATGCCCGAGTTCGAACCCTTCGAGCGAGTCCAGATCTGCCCGCTGCCTGTGGTGACTTTCACCCAATACGAGCGCGGCTTACCTGTTGAGGTGGCATTCCCGCCGGAATCCCTTGATGGCTTGCTGGGGGAAGTGGTGTCTAAGCACGGCCTGCGCCAGTTCCGCACCGCCGAAACCGAGAAATACCCCCACGTCACCTACTTCCTCAATGGGGGCATCGAAAAACCCTTCCCCGGCGAAGACCGCCATCTGGTGCCCTCCCCCCGGGTCGCCACCTACGACCAATCGCCGGCCATGTCCGCAGACCAGCTCACCGAAAGCTGCATTGCGGCGATCCGTAAGGGCGTCTACTCCTTGGTGATCATCAATTACGCCAACCCGGACATGGTTGGCCACACCGGTCAGATGGAGGCCACCACCCAGGCGATCGCCACCGTGGACCACTGCGTCGGCCGCCTGATGGAAGCCACCAACCGCATGGGGGGCACACTTTTAATCACGGCCGATCACGGCAATGCCGAGCTAATGGAGGGTCCCGATGGCAGGCCCTGGACCGCCCACACCACCAATCCAGTGCCCGTGATCCTGGTGGAAGGGGAACAACGCAAACTTCCCGGCCATGGCACCAACGTGCTCCTGCGCGAAGGCGGTGGCTTAGCCGATATCGCCCCCACCCTTCTGGCGATCCTCGGCCTGCCCCAGCCCGCCCACATGACTGGCCAATCCCTAGTAATTCCAGCCAGCTTAAGCATCAGCGAAAGCCGCCAGCCCCTGAGCTTGAGCATCTGATCCGGCCCAGTGCCAGCCCCTCCCCCGGCCCCGAAGACCTAGGCTTGGCCCATGCTTCAGAACATTCTTTCGTGGGTCTGGATCGCCAGCGGCCTCCTGCTAGTGGTCTCGGTGTTACTGCACAGCCCCAAGGGCGACGGCATGGGTGGCCTGGCCAGCAGTGGCGGCTCCATGTTCAGCAGCGCCCGCAGCGCCGAAGACACCCTCAACCGCATCACCTGGACCCTGCTATCCCTCTTCCTAGGGCTAGCTGTGGTGTTGAGTGCCGGCTGGCTCAAATAGGTTGGCCATGAAGCGGCGCAGCCTGTTTGGACTGCTGGGATCGGCCCTGGTTCCCTGGCTCGGGGCGAAGCCAGCCCTGGCAGCATCAACGCCTACGGATCCCCAATGGCAACTGAGCCCAAGCCAATGGCGTTCCCGGCTTAGTGCAGAGGCCTTCTCGGTACTGCGCCAGGCCGGCACGGAACGGCCCTTCAGCAGCACCCTCAACAAGGAAAAACGCCAAGGCACCTATGCCTGCGCCGGCTGCCAGCTGCCCTTGTTCAGCTCCAAGGCGAAATACGACAGCGGCACGGGCTGGCCGAGTTTTTACGAAGCCCTACCCAACGGCATCGCCACCAAGGTGGACTTCAAGCTGATCATTCCCCGCACTGAATACCATTGCCGCCGCTGTGGCGGGCACCAGGGCCATGTCTTTGATGACGGGCCCAAGCCCTCCGGCAAGCGCTATTGCAACAATGGTGTGGCCCTCGTATTTCTAGCCAAGGGCAACTAAGCAAGCAAAACCCTGGCAAGCCAATTGGGTGGAGAAGGGGGCATCGCCAGGGTTGGTGATCGTTCCTAGGACGGGGACCAAGGCCAAGCAGCGGATGGTTTCGATCGCCAGAAGCCCTGTCTTGATTAGCTCTGGACCTTGACCGGGGGCGTCCCGCCAAGTGGTGTAAATCCCTGGGCTCAGCACCGGCGTAGCCGGTGCTGACGGTCCGTTGCTCAGAGCCCTTGCGGGGGAATGGGTGGGCTGGTCTGTGACTCTGGTCGGAGCACTACCACCTTCCCGAGACCAGAC
>CAMCMT010000022.1 GCA_945875915.1 Synechococcus sp. UW140
CCCTTGGGCGGCGATGGACAGGCCCCTGCCGCCCAAGGCACCCCCCCGCCCGTGGTGGGTCCCTCCCTTGGCGATCAAGACTCCTTGCGTCAATCGATCGGCCTGCCCCCCCCGCCCTCCGATGGATTGATCGGCATTGACGACGTGCAGCGCACCTTGAATCGCTCCAGGGCGTCGGTGTATCGCTACACCAACACCGATCCCCGCAACCTCAACCCCCCCTTCAATCCCAAACGGCTCAATCCCGAATACCGCTCTGATCAAAAGGACGCCCTGCTGTTCCACCCCAATGAGGTGGCCCGCTTTGCCCGCGATGTGCTGCGGATCAAGGGGGTGACCGTGGAAGTGCTCCATTCCCCCGCTACCGCCAGCCAGCAGCTGCTGCTGGCGATCTTGACCGAACTCAAGGAGATTCGCGCCTTGCTCCAGCAGCCGGACCAGCCTCCTAGTCCCTAGTCCGCGGGGGAGCCAAGGGAGCAGGCCAGGTTGCCGGCTTCAGGGGGGCGGTCCAGCCGGCCTGCGTCCTGCGAAGGGGACCCGTCTTTGAGCTCCTCGTCCGCCGAGTCAGGGTCACCGGGCCGTCCTGGCCGGGCCCCCCGTTGCGGCCTCGACAGCGGTGCCAGAATCCATCCATCCTGTTGAAGCCGCTAGCTGACTTGTTCAGCCAGCTTTGGGAGCCTGTCCTTCGGGACCGTCCCAGGTTTTCACCGGGCTGTTCCGCTTCGTCCCTCCCCGGCCTGCACTGCGGCCGGGAGCGTCGCTGAACCTGTTCCTTCCCCCTTTCCATGGACTCCGACCCCCCTCCCCGAGCCCCGCAGTTGTCCCAAAGGCGGGGCTCGGTTGGAGTGTTTAGTACCCGGCCCCAGCCCGATTCCGACGATCGCTGGGCTGGCCAACGGCCGACGGAACAAAACCCCATGCCGCAACAAGGTCCTGGCGAAGCCCCAGCAAGCCCAGAGACCCCAGGCGGCCAATCGACTGATCCCCAGGACTTTCTCCCAAGGGGTGGCGGGGAGCAGCCAGCTGGCCCTCCGGGCCCGGGCCCGGAGGGCGCTGGACTAGGCCTGGCTGCCCCGCTGATCGGCGCCCTGATTGGCCTGCTTACCCTGGTAGTGCCCATGGTTGTCGTGTTGGACGATCGGCCGGGTCATCCCCTGTCCAAGCCCCTTTCGCTCCATACCCCTGCCCAGGCTTCCCAAGGGCCTCCCTAGCTGGATCCAGCCTTCCCCTAACCGGGCTTCTGCAGCAGAAATCCCTCAAAGGCCAGGGCTTGGAAAATGCGGGCCGGATCGCTGAAGCCGGCCGCGTTCACCAGGCTGGTCAGGCGGGCCATGCCGACGGGATGGAGCCCCTGGGTGAGGGGCACGAGCTGTTCGGCCGGGGCCTGTAGGCCACCGGCCCGTTGGAAGCCGACCCAGGCGCTGGCCAGTTGGCCCTCCAAAGAGGGCAGGGAGGTGGACATCAGGTCCACTAGAACCAGTTGGCCGCCGGGGCGCAGGCTGCGGGCCAGGCCCGAGAGGAAGGCCAGCTTGCTGCCGTCATCGGCGAGGGACTGGAGCACTAGCACCGAAAGGACTCCGGCGAAACGCCCCTGGTAGGTGGGTGCCTCGGTGAGTTGTTCGACGGTGGTCTGCTGCCATTCGATGGCCGGGGCTCCGGCCAGACGGCTGTGGGCTCCGGCCAGACGGCTGTGGGCCCCGGCCAGACGGCTGCGGGCCTCGGCCAGCATCGCCGCCGAGGGATCGATGGCGCCCAATCGCCAGTCGGGGCGTTGGGCCACCGCTTCCTGCAGTTCGGCGCCGGTGCCACAGCCGGCCACCAGCACCTCGGCCCCCGGCTCGGATGCCAGGGGCGACGCGGCGAGCAGGGCCACGGCCAGGCGGGCCAGGCTGCCGTATCCGGGGATTAGCTGCTGTTGGATCAGGTCGTAGCGGTCTGCCGCCAGCCCAAACGTGGGATCATCCATGGGGTGGGAATCGGTCGCCGGGGCCATGGATCAGGAGCGGGCCAGGACCGCCTAGGGACATCAATGGTAGGGACGGGTAGCCGCGGCAACCCTGCGTGATCTATTGCAACCCACCGGTGCTGGCGCCGAAAGGCCGCCATTGCCAGGTAGGTTGGTCGGCGCCATGATCCCCAGCCGTCCGTGCCCACCATCCGTTTTGAAAAGGAAGGCCAGCAGGTCGGTTGCATCGAGGGGGCCAACCTGCGCCGAGCGGCCCTAGACGCGGGCATCAACCCCTATGTCGGCCTGAACAATCTCAACAACTGTGGCGGCGTGGGCCAGTGCGGCACCTGCGTTGTTGAGGTGGTTGAAGGAGCCCGTAATCTTTCGCCCCGCAGTGATGTCGAGCAGGTGTACTTGGCTGATCGCCCCGCCAGCTACCGGCTCAGCTGCCGCACCACCGTCAACGGTGATGTGACGATCCGCACCCGCCCCCAGGGGGGCGTCGGTTCGGGCTCCAACAGCCTGCTGGGCGCCCTCAAAAATTTGTTTGGTCGCTGAGCTAGCCCATGGCTATTGCAGGGGATCAACTGCCGCTCAAGGTTTACGCCTACGGCCGCTGCTCCACCTGCCGCAAGGCCCTGGCCTGGCTAGCCCAGCAGGGCCTTTCTGCTGGGCCGGGCCTGGAGCTCATCGAGATCACCACGAGCCCCCCGTCTCTGGGGACCTTGGCCCAGGCCCTGGTGGCCCTTGGCGCCATTAAGCGCCTCTTCAACACCAGCGGCCAGAGCTACCGGGCCCTCGGCGCCGCCGCCGTTGCCTCCATGGGCCAAGACGAAGCGCTCCAAGCCTTGGCTGCCGATGGCAAGTTGATCAAACGCCCCCTGGTCTTTACGGCCCAGGGCAAGGTGCTGGTGGGCTTTAAGCCGGATGAATGGAGTGCGGTGCTGCTCGGGTAATCCTTGGCGTCCCTGGTTAGGGGGTCGGCAAATGGGGCCAGTTCAGGCCGTTTTTGCTTTCGGGGGTACTGAGCCCGGTGACGCCGCAACCGGGCTCGTCAGTTCATCGAGTTCATCCATCAAGGCATCGATGCCGGCCCGGTTCACCTGGGCCAAGTAGGTGAGCTTGAGGTCCTGCAGCAGGCTGCACAGCAGTTGCTGACTGCGCTCCAGGGTGCTGCCCGCCTCCAGGGCACCGCCCAGTTCATCGAGGAACCGGTCAGCGAAACGTAAGAGCAGCTCCACCTGGCGGTTGTCCGGCTGGGAGAGCCGTTTGCCGGTGCTGCGCGAGAGATCGAGCAGGCTCTCGACCACGGCAGCGGAGAGCTGGCTGCTCAATTGGGCGCCCATGGCGCCACCCCGGAAGCTCTGCTGCAGGGCATGGCTGAGCACCGCCTGCAGTTCCGGCGACAGCCTGGGGGCCACCTGGCCCAGCACCAGCGGCCCCCAAAGCCGCAGCAATTCAACGAGGTCTCCCCCCTCCGCCAGGCTGGCCCGCTGGTGGCTGCGCAGGTTGCGAATCCAGCGGGGCCATTGGGGTGAGCGGATCAGGGACTGGGTGCCATCGACCAGCTGCAGGGCCAGCACCTCAAACAGTTCCAGGGCTAACAGGGACACCACGGCGCGGCTGATCACTGCCCGCAGCGGTTCGATATTGATCAGGCCGGCGCCGCTGAGGCGCATCACCACTGGCGGAAGCCGCGACCAGCGCCAGATCGGCAGCAGCAGTGGCAGGTCGATCCAGCGGCGTAGCAGGGCATCGCGCCAGCTCAAGCCCGGCAGGCGCCGCCGCAGGCGCAGCATCCGCAGGCCAATGTCCAGTACGAACACTCCCTGGAACAGCACCAGGTCGTACCACCAGAAGTGGTCGCTGGGATGGCCGGTTTCATCGATCGAGCGCCAGTAGCAGGTTTCGATCAGGGGCAGCACCTGCTGCTGCCAGAAGCGGCGTTCCCCTTGCCAGGGATGGCGCTGCAGCCAGTCGACGCTGAGCAGGCGTGCGTTCGAAAGCTTGGCTGAATCGAGGCCGGCCCGCTGGCGCAGCCTGTTTTTCACCGTTTCCAGGCTGCCGGACTGGCCCGAGACCAGGAACGGGTTGTCATCGATGATCTGGTCGGTGAGGGCCAGCTGCCGGCGGCGTAGGGCCTGGGCGGCCGGGGCGGCTGGGTCCTTCAGCAATTGCTGATCCAGTTGGCGGAAGGCGGCCAGGTAGGCCTGGGTCTGGCGGTGGGGCTCGATGCCCTTAATCGGGTCGTAATAGGGGGTGATTGACGGCAGCAGCGTCAGCGGTAGCGCCAGGGGCAGGGACGGGAACGGATAGAGGGTGCGCTGCAACCAGAAGGTGCGCAGCGGCACATAGGTGAGATCAAACCCCACCCACAGCAGGTTGACGCTGGCCCAGAGGGCCACAAACCGGTCCCAATGGCGCCAGCCCTGGCCCGGGGGGACCCGTTGGGGTGAGAGCCAGCGGGGACGAACCATGGGGATCGATCAGGGGCGAGCTAGGGCCTGCGACTGCCTAATCTGCCTTACCTGCCCAGCAGGCCCGCCTAGGCGGTTTTAGAGCCCCGATCCCCAGTTGTCTGAGCCGCACCCCTCTGTGCCCCTGGATCCCCCCAGTCCCCAGCCCTCCCCTGCCGTGGCCCCCGACTCCCCCGCCGCGCATCCGCCCGAGGAGAGTCCCTGGCTGTTCTGGCGGGGCGTGCTGATCACCCTGGCGGTGGCCCTGGGCATCCGCCATTACCTGCTGGAGGCCCGTTACATCCCCTCGGGATCGATGTTGCCAGGCCTGCAGATCCAGGACCGCCTGCTGGTAGAAAAACTCAGCTACCGCAACCGGGCTCCCCGGCGGGGCGAGATTGTGGTGTTCCACGCACCCCACCACTTCGATCCAGTCTTGCTGGCTAACCACCGGTCCTCGGCCCTGGGCTGCCTGCTGGTGAACTTGCCCCTGGTGGGCTCAATCCCGGGCCTGCAAAATCCCGCCTGCGACGCCTACATCAAGCGGGTGGTGGCTGTTGAGGGGGATCACGTTGTGGTGGATCCCCGCGGCCAGCTCACCCTCAACGGCTACCGCCAGCCTGAGCCCTACGTCAAGAAATGGTGTCCGGTTGATAGCCAGGGCATGGGCCCTTGCCGCACCCTGAACGCCGTGGTTCCTGCTGACCACGTGCTCACCCTGGGGGATAACCGCGCCAATAGCTGGGATGGCCGCTTCTGGCCCGGCGGTGCCTTCCTGCCCCGCAGCGAAATCATCGGCCGGGCCTTCTGGCGCTTTTATCCGTTCAATACCGTCGGTTCCCTTGGCCCGGCCGAATCAGGGAGTGGCGTGGCCCCTAAGAACGGCCCTTAATCCCACTCGCCAGCACCCGGCCCGTGAGCTCCTGCCTGCGTAAGGGTTGGTTGGCCGCCAGGGAGGCGTCGGGTTCCTGCCAGGGCTGCCACTGCTGCTGCGGATCGAACAGGATCCAGTCGCGGCTGCCGGTGCAGAGCAAGGCTGGGGCCAGGCCTAGCACCTGGGCCGGGCCCCAGCAGAGCACCCGCCAGAGATCGGCAGCCTGCCAGCCCCGGCGCACCACTAGCTCCTGCCAGAGCGCCGGCAGCACGTAGCGGTGACCGGCCACGCCGGGTTTGCGTTGATCCAGGGGCAGCAGCTGCTCTTCGCCATCGAGGGGCTGGTGCTGCACGGCAACAGCCGTGAGCACCCCGCTGGCCAGGCCAGCGATGAGGGCCTCACGATCGGCGCGGCAGCCAAGGGAGGGCTGCACTCGCCAGCCTTCCGCCCCCGGATCGAGGCCCCCGGAGTCGGCCAGCAAATGCCACCAGCTGACCGTGGCCAGGGGCCTTTGCTGGCAGGGCCGCTCCGTCAGTAGGGCCACCCCGGCGGCGGTGGAGAGGTTCATCAGGCGCAGGTTGGCCTGGGGCAGGTCCTGGGCCAGGGCCAGCAGGCTGCCGAGGGGCATGGTCTCGCTCAGCACCGGATCGGGGGGCCAGCCCAGCCGCAGGGCCTCAACCCCCTCGCGCACGAACCCCGCCTGGCTGAACTCCTCGCTGTGGGGGGCGATCAACACGGGCCGATCCCCCATTTCGGCTAGGCGCAAACCCCGTTCGAGCAGGGCTAGGGGCGGCATGGTGGCGGCTTCGGCCAGGCCAATGGCGCCGCAATCCAGCTGCTCGCGATGGGGGGCCAGTTCCAGGCCGGCGCCGCCGCTGCTGAAGCTGCCCCAGGGCAGGATTCGCGCTTCAGCCTGGTCACTGCTCAGGCGGGGCAGCTGCATCGCCTCGGCCCGGTCCCGCCAGGGATGGGCCTGGGGCAAGAGGGCCACGGTGCCGTAGCCAGCGGCGGCGGCCGAACGGGCCATGCTCTGCAACGTTTCGGCCCGGCCGCCCAGGGGCTGCTCCAGCACCGAATGGGGGTCCACCAAGGCGGGACCTAGCCACCAGTCCTTGGCATCG
This sequence comes from Synechococcus sp. UW140, assembly GCA_945875915.1. Taxonomy (GTDB): domain Bacteria; phylum Cyanobacteriota; class Cyanobacteriia; order PCC-6307; family Cyanobiaceae; genus BAIKAL-G1. The sequence goes on from CAMCMT010000022.1 coordinate 6,400, forward strand.
AGGGCTGGCAAACCCAGCAGCTCCGCCCGCTTACGGGCTTCATGCCCGGTAGCGGCTAGGGCGCCGGATTCAATCAGGGCATCACAGCGACGCGGCGGCTGGCCTGGCGCTTCGAGCAGGTGAACCTGCGCCAGAAAGTGGCTCGAGCCGCTTAACACCATGACAGCCAGTGCCCAGGCACTCGACTTCGGAGGGTAAGCCCCCCCATCTAGAGGGCTCCCGCTGCGGTGCGATCAAGCACCCCGCCCAGGTGGGCGGTCTGGTTAAGGCAGGCCACCAGGGGCGTCCCCTCCGGTCCGTGGGGGTAGTCGATCACCGTGACCCCGCCGTTGCCCTGTTTCACGGCCCAGATGTCGGCGGGGTCCAGGCCCAGCAGGGCGCAGAGGATTGTTTTATTGACCGCATCGTGGGCTACCACCAGGGCCGTTTCCTGCGGGTCCAAGCTGGCGGCAATGGTCTGCCAGCCCGTAAGGGACCGGTCCCAGACGTCCTGGATCGTTTCGCCGCTTGGCATCTGCACCGTGTCGGGCGCCAGCTTCCAGGCGGCCAGCAGCTCGGGCCAACCCTCGGCGATCTCCTGTTCCAGCCGTCCCTCCCATTCGCCATGGCCGATCTCCACCAGGGCACTGACGCTGGTGAGTGGCACCCCGGGATGGGAGCGCAGGATTGCTTCCGCCGTCTGGCGCGGGCGGGCCATGGAACTGGTGTAGGCCCGCTGCAGGCTCACATCGGCGAGGAAGCGACCGGCGGCCGCGGCCTGGCCATGGCCGGTCTCATTTAAGGGAATGTCGATCTGGCCCTGGAAGCGGCCCTGGCGATTCCAGTCCGTTTCGCCGTGGCGCACCAGCAAAAGTCTGGCTCCCGCACCTTTGGGTGGTAACGACGAGGCGAGGGGGTCGTCCTGGAGATGGCTGGTGCCATTAAGGGATTCGATCTGCACAGCTAGCCCGCCATCGGTGCTGGAGCTCAGGTTCAACACCGACAGGGAGGCGTTGTCGATGCGCAAGCGCCTAAAGCCAGTGCCATCGAGCCCCAGCAGGCTCAGGATCAGGCAGCGCAGGATGGCGTTGTGGGCAACCACCAGCACGGTTTGGGAGCCCGCGGCCCCGGGCGGGTGCTTGAGCAGGAGGCTGTCTTTGAACCGACTGGCCTGCTCCATCAACTCGCCGATCGGGGCATAACTGCTGCCGTCTGGGCGTTGCAAGAGCAGGCTTTCTGGCTGGGTGGCCCAGAGCTGGTACTCGGCGGGGAACTGGTCTTTTAAGTCCGGTATTCGCAGGCCACACCAGGGGGCCAGGTCCACCTCCAACAGGTCCCCATCGAGTTGGGGGGTTAGGCCAGCGCCATGGGCGGCGAGCAGCTGCAGGGCCGTGTCCTTGGCCCGGCGTAGCGGCGAGGCATAGACCTGGTCAATCGCCAGCCCCCGCAGGGCTTCTCCCGCGGCGCGGGCCTGGCGGTGGCCCTCCTCGCTCAGGTTGGAAAGGTCGTCGCGGCCCTGGATGCGCTGCTCCAGATTGAAGCTGCTCAGGCCATGGCGGACGAGCAGAAGCCTCAGGGTCACAGGGGATTAGCCACAGCAGACCACCATCGTATGGGAAGGCCACGGGTGAGAATCGGGCCATCATTGGGGCAAGCGGGTGAACACGGGGGAGCGGCCTGGCCCGGCGCGCTGGAAGGTGCTGCTGGCCCTGATCTGTGTGGCGATCAGCCTGTTGCTCTGGTCCAACGGCCTGGTCGCCAGCCTTAACCGGCCCTCGGTGGCCAATGACCTGGAACGGCGCCAGCTGGAATTGGCCGTTCTCGCCAGTCCCCACTTGCCTCCAGCCCTGGGCCAGGCTTTTGCCGGTCAGGACCCCCTCGGCCGGTTGCAGCAGCACCTCGATGGCCTGGGCATGGGACAGGCCGAGGCTGGCCAGCCCGCCTCCACCGACCTGCTGTTGGAGCAGGCCCTCGTAGCGATTTACCAGGGCCAACGGCAGCGGGCCCTGCCCCTGCTTGAGCAGGCCCGTGCCCGCGACTCCGCCGTGGCAACTGCCCTGCTCTTGAACCAGCCCCTGGCGCCGGCCGAGGCCCAACGACTCAGCTCCAGCTTGGCGCCGGTGCCCCTGCTGCGCCAATGGGGCTGTGAGGCCCTGTCGGCCAATCCCCAGGCCTGTGGCCAACCCCAAGTTGGCCAGCACGCAGCCCGGAGGCTTCTGTTGGTCAATCTCCTGCCAGGCCTGAGCCTGCTGGCGGGCCTGGGCCTGCTGGTCCGCGAGCTCTGGCTGCGGTGGCGCGGTAGGGCCCTGCCCCTGCCGCCCCTAGTGGGCCCTGCTTTGAGCGAAATCGATACGGTCCTGTTGGTGGGCGGTGGCTTTGTGGTGGTGGGGGAGCTGCTGACCCCCAGCCTGTTGGGACCTTTGGTGGAGAGCCTGCTCTCCCTGGTCGAGCTGCCGGCGGCCCTCCATAGCGCCCTTTCGGTGTTGCTGCTCTACCTGGGCCTAATGGCGGGCCCCCTAGGAATTCTCTGGTGGATGCTGCGTGGCCTGGGGCCGGCGCCCCAGGGGGGCTGGTTGCAGCTGGGCTGGCTGCCCCCCTGGTTGCCGGCGGGTCGGGCCTTGAAGGGATTTCTGATCGTGCTGCCGCTGGTGAGCCTGGTGAGCTGGCTGCAGCAGCAGCTCTGGAGTGATCCAGGCGGTAGTAACCCCTTGCTGGAGCTGGTGTTGCAGGGCGGGGCCCTGGCCCCCCTCAGTTGCTATGGCTTCACGGCGATCGTGCTGGCGCCGCTGTTTGAGGAAACGATTTTTCGGGGGGTGCTGCTGCCGGTGGTGGCGCGCCAGCGGGGCCCCTGGTTGGGGGTGCTGGTAAGTGGCCTGGTCTTTGCGATCGCCCACCTCAGCCTGGGGGAATTGCCGGCCCTGCTGATGCTTGGTCTGGGCCTGGGCTGGCTGCGCCTCAGCAGCGGCCGGCTGGGGGCCTCGGTGTTGATGCACAGCCTCTGGAATGCCATGACCTTCGCCAACCTGGTGTTGCTTGGCAGCTAATCCCAGCCGGCTAGGCGCCTCAAGTCGATCTCTCCATCGCGTCCTAGGACCGGATTGCTCGGATCGACATCCATCTAGGCACGTGGGCATATTCAGGCCATGGCGGCGCTGGATTTGAGCCGATTTTTGAACTGTGCGGATTGCCAGACGGTCTGCCTTGCTGGCGCCTTTTACCCGTGGTTCACTTAAAAAGTTATTGTTTGGACCCGTGGTTGCCGCCCCTGCCCCATCCACCTCCCGCAGCGCCAGGGGCCAGCGCCAACGCCCCCTAGCCCTAATCCAGGGATCCCTATCAGCACGGCGGGTTGAGCGCACGGCCCCTTGGCTGGCGAGCCTCCATCGGATCGCAGATGGCAGTCTGCTGGGCCTGGGTCTAGCGGTGGTTGGACTGAGTGCCCTCACCCTGCATTGGCAGAGCCAGTGGACCCGGAGTTACCAGAGTCTGGAAGCCTCGCAGCTGCTTGAGCAACGCCTACAGAAATCCACCGCCGTTCTCGAACAGCACCATCTCCGCGTGGCCCACAATCCTGGCCAGCTGGTGCCCACGAGCAGCGAAAAGCTGATTTACGTGCCTGCCCCCAGCGCCCAGCGGCCCGCCTCGATCATCACCTTGCTTGCCGGCGTCAGCCCTCGCCAGATCCTTGCTGGCTATTGAGCGTTGACCCTGGCTTCCGGCAGCTCCGGTCCCTGGCTTGAAGGGCTGCGGCCCCAGATCCTTAGTGTTGAACCCACCGATGGTGCTGGTGCCATGGTTCGGCACACTGGCCCCAATGGCTGGGGGCTGAGATGGTGACAACGAGGCCCCGGCAACGGCCACCCCTGCCCCCGAGGGGATCTCGAGGCAGCAGGGTTCTCGACTTTCGCCCCGTTCCGTCCGTCAGGCTTTTGGCCGTCTATCTGATCCTTGCCGCCGGCCTGGTGGGTTTGGCGGCTCGTCTGGCCTGGGTGCAGGTGGTTCAGGGCCCCCAACTGCTCAACCGGGCCCGGTCCGTGCAGACCCAAACGATTGCGCCGATCGGTAAGCGGCGCACGATCGTCGATCGCAACGGCCGCATGGTGGCCCTCGATGAGGAGCGCTTCATTGTTTGGGCCCATCCGCGCTATTTCAACTTCCCGGGCGATGCTCCCCTTAGCAAGCGTCCGTCCCTGGATGTGGCCCAGAAGCTGGCCCCGATCTTGGGTCTGCCCGTGGAGGCCCTAATGGCCACGATCGGCTCCCGCCAATCCGGCGTGAAGTTGGCTACCGAATTGGATCCCGAAACGGCCGATCGCATTCGCAAGCTGGGCATCAGTGGCCTGGATCTGGAGTCCTACCCCCAGCGGATTTACCCCCTCGGCCCCCTGTTCGCCAATGTGGTGGGATTTCTCAACCTGGAGCGGGTGCCCCAGGCGGGCCTAGAGCAGAGCCGCGACCAGGACCTGCGCCGCCATGAAACGCCGCGCCAGCTCCGCCGCGGCGCTGATGGCACCCCCCTACCCGATGGCCTGCGGGCGGGGGTGCTCTATGGCGACGACCTGCGCCTGCAGCTGACGCTGGATTCCCGCCTGCAGCAGGTGGCCCAGTCGGCCCTGGCCAAGCAGGTGAAGCAATGGAGCGCCAAGCGGGGCGTCGCCCTAGTGATGGACGTGCGCAATGGCGAGATCCTCGCCCTCGCGTCCACGCCTTCGTATGACCCCAACAAGTTCTGGAAGTATCCGCCTGGTCTCTTCCGCGAATGGTCCGTGCAGGACCTCTACGAACCCGGCTCCACCTTTAAGCCGATCAACCTGGCCCTCGCCCTCCAAGAGAATGCGATCAACCCCCGCACCACGGTGAATGACACCGGCTCGGTGACGATTGGCGGTTGGCCGATCTTCAACCACGACCGCCGGGCCAATGGGGTGATGGACCTTGCCACCGTGTTGCAGGTCTCCAGCAACGTGGGCATGGTGGATGCCATGCACAACCTCAAGCCATCGTTGTATTGGCGCTGGCTCCATAGCATCGGCATCGACACGATCCCAGACACGGACCTGCCTGGGGCCGTGGCTGGAGAACTCAAGAGCCGCAACGATTTCCTGAGCCAGCCGATCGAACCGGCCACGGCCGCCTTTGGCCAGGGATTTTCGCTGACGCCCCTGAAGTTGCTGCAGCTGCACGCCATGATCGCCAACGGCGGCCGGCTGGTCAGTCCCCACATCACCCGGGGCCTTCGCTCCGGCGACGATCTGGCCGCTCCACCCCGGTCTTCGGGAGTGCAGCTGCTGCGGCCGGAGGTGGCTCGGCAAGTGCTCGAGTGGATGGAAACCGTGGTGCAAAAGGGCAGTGGCAAGGGGGCCCGTATCCCCGGCTATCGCATCGGTGGCAAGACCGGTACGGCCCAGAAGGCCCTCAATGGCGTCTATATCCCCGGGGCTCGCATTTGTAGTTTCATCGCCAACCTCACCACCGACAACCCGCGCTATGTGGTGTTGGTGGTGGTGGATGAACCCCAAGGGGGCAACGCCTACGGCTCCACCGTGGCCCTGCCCGTGGCCAAGCAGATCATCGAAGCCCTGCTGGTGCTTGAAAAGTTGCCGCCCCAAGCTGCGGCTAGGCAGCTGGGTCTTCAATCCCTCGCGGGCAACCAGCCCCGTACAGCCTTGAAGCCGGTGCTTGCTGGTAAGCCTCGCTCAGGCCCCACCCCGGCTACCGCCGCCGCCCCTGACCGGACGGGCCGGGATTGAGCCGGCCCGTCCGGGCAGGGCGGCGGCAGCTTTCTGGCAGGTCAGGTCCAGACCCCATGGGGATTCCCTCAAACAGGGTCAGCCATCAGGGTTTCGTCTCCGGTCTTGCTGGCTAGCTTGATGGCATCGTCTAGCCGTCGCCGGCGTTCGCCCAAGCCCACCCCATGGCCAACCTGCTCGACCAACTCGCCGCCATGACGGTGGTTGTCGCCGACACCGGCGAACTTGAAGCTATCAAGCAATTCACCCCGCGGGATGCCACCACAAACCCTTCGTTGATCTTGGCTGCGGCCCAGATTCCCACCTACCAGAACCTGATCGACACGGCCCTGCGCGAGTCGCGGGCCGTGATCGGTGCCGATGCGCCGGCGGAAGACGTGGTGCTCGAGGCCCTCGATGAAATCTGCGTGATCTTCGGCCGCGAAATCCTCAAGCTCGTGCCCGGTCGGGTTTCCACCGAAGTGGATGCCCGCCTCAGCTTCGATACCGAGGCGACGATTACCAAGGCCCGCAAGTTGATTGGCCTTTATCAGGCCGCAGGCATTGGCACCGATCGGGTGCTGATCAAGGTGGCCTCCACTTGGGAAGGGATCAAGGCAGCCGAAGCCCTGGAAAAGGAAGGCATCCACTGCAACCTCACCCTCCTGTTCAGTTTTGCCCAGGCCGTGGCCTGCGCCGAGGCCGGCGTGACCCTGATTTCTCCTTTTGTGGGCCGCATCCTTGATTGGTATAAGGCCAGCACCGGCCGCGACCACTATCCCGGCGCGGAGGATCCGGGCGTGATCTCGGTCACCGAGATCTTCAACTACTACAAGACCTACGGCTACGGCACCGAGGTGATGGGGGCCAGCTTCCGCAACATCGAGGAAATCATCGAACTGGCGGGCTGCGACCTGCTGACGATTTCGCCGAAACTGCTTGATCAGTTGCGCAGCAGCGAAGCCGACCTGCCCCGCAAGCTTGATGGGGCAGCCCCGGCCCCAACCCGGGCCCAGATCAACCTGGATCGCCCCGGCTTCGACACGATGATGGCCGCCGATGCCATGGCCACCGACAAGCTCGATGAGGGGATCCGCGGTTTCGTCAAGGCGATTGAAACCCTTGAATTCCAGTTGGCCCATCGCCTGGGCGAGCTGGAGGGGGCCGCGGCCTTCACCCACGCCGCCCAGGAGATCTTCCTGCTGAATGATCTCGATGGTGATGGCTGCATCACCCGGGAGGAATGGCTCGGCAGCGATGCGGTCTTCGATGCCCTCGACACCGACCATGACGGCCGCCTAACGCCAGCGGATGTGCGCGGTGGCCTGGGGGCCCCCCTGGCCATTACCGCCCCTTAACCCCCTAGATCAAACTCCTTCCCCTGCCCTGGCCCTGCCGTTGAACGCCCTCGACACCATGCGCGCCCTGGCCATCCAGGGCGAGGTCCACAGCTTTGAGGCGGGGGAGTTGATTTTTCGCGCTGGTGAGACGGGCGAGTGCATGTATGGCCTGCTCGAGGGCACGGTGGAGTTGACCTGGAATGGCAACGCCGGCCAGGAGCTGATCCGGGCCGGTGATGTCTTTGGCGCCGGGGCCCTGGTCACCCAGGAGCACCGCCGCTATGGCGATGCCACGGCGATCACCACCTGCCGGGTCCTGGAGATGAACCGGGAAAAGTTCCTGTTTGCCGTACAAGAATCGCCGATGTTTGCGATCGATCTACTCGCCTCGATCGACCAGCGACTTCGCCAACTGAAGGACTGCATCAAGTCGCCCTAACTGGCACCGTTTTGAGGCCAGGGCAATGGGGCTGGGCTGCACAAAGTGGCCCTCTCAACCTTTTTTTGGCTGTGTCCCTGGGATCACTGGCCCTGAAATAGCAGTCGGCGAATCACCCGTTGGGCGATATCGCCATAGCCCAGTTCGCCGGAGAGGATCTGGGCGATCCGTTGGGGGGCCGTGGGGCGTTTGATGCCTAGCTGGTAGCCCACCTTGGGGACCCGGTAGAACACCTGGGCGATGCGCCGTCCCCAGGCCATCGAATCGCCCCATTGGCGGCGCATGGTGGCGCTGTAGCCCGCAAGGGCCGATCTGTCACCGCCTAGCCAGTGGTCTAGGGCCTCAGCGGCTCGCACGCCGCTGAGCAGGGCCGGCCGCAGGCCTTCTGCCAGGAAGGGATCACAGAGGGAGGCCGCATCACCCACCACCACGGCGCCAGGGCAGTGCAGGGGATGGTGACCATCCCACACCCGCAGGGGTGAGCTGAACCGCTCGCCCGTATCGGCCGCCAGGCCCAGGCTGGGCAGCAGCTGGGCCAGCACGGCGTCACTGTTGGCCGGGTTGCGGCCAATGAAGGTGCCCACGCCGATGCTGTAGCCGCCCTGGCGGGGAAAGGCCCAGCAAAAGCCGTGCTGCACCAGGCCAAATTCGAAGCGGGCCGTGGCCGGCTCCCGCACCTCGGCCTCCACCTCTACGGCCACGGCGGAGGCATAGCGGGGCCTGGCCGGTCCCAAGCCCAGGGTCTGGGCAAAGCGGGAGCCGGAGCCATCGGCCACTACCAGGCCCCGACTGGCCAGGTTTTGGCCACTGGCTAGCACCACCCGCCAGTGGTCGCCATCGCGCTCGATCTGCTCCACAGCCTCACCGGTTAGGACCCGGGCGCCGGCTGCGCTGGCCTGCTCGGCCAGGTAGACGTCGAGTTTGGAGCGACGCACGATCCAGAAGGGGGAATCGCCCGGCAGCACGGCCGTCACCGGATCCTGGAGGTCCCAAGTGAAGCGCACCTGCTCGATCACCTGGTCCACCACCGGGCTGAGATCGAAGGGAAACCAGCGCTGCACTGAGGCGGCCATGCCCCCGCCACAGGGTTTCGGCCGCGGCAGGTTCTGGCGCTCCAGCAGGGTGACGCTGCGGCCGCGGGCGGCCAGGTGGAAGGCGGCCGAGGCCCCGGCGGCACCACTGCCCACCACGATCACATCGGCAAGGTCACTCATGGCAGGGCAGTACGGCCCACTGGCGGTGGCGGGAAGGACTCAGATGGACAGTGACCAGCGGCTGGGTCTTGTGCTGGGACCACCTAAAGGGCAGCTTAATAAAACTCAGACCTTGACTGAAGACAATGACGCTCACACTTTAAGAATGTCTGCCTCTTTGTCTGCGAGATGCTTTTCGACCTCGGTGATGTAGCGATCGGTGAGTTTTTGAATCTTGTCCTGTTCGTCGCGGCTCTGGTCTTCCGAGAATTCACCATCCTTCTCAAGTTTTTTCACCTTGTCGATGGCATCGCGCCGCAAATTGCGCAGGCCAACTTTGCCTTCTTCAGCATATTTGGAGGCCAGTTTAACAAAATCTTTGCGACGATCGGCCGTCAGTGGCGGGATATTGATGCGAATCACCTTGCCATCGTTGTTGGGGGTTAGGCCCAGGTCACTCATGGCGATCGCCTTTTCAATTAGGGCCATCGAACCCCGGTCGAAGGGCTGGATCTGGATCGTCTGGGAATCGGGGGTGGAAAGGGTTGCGAGTGCTTTGAGGGGAGTGTCGGCTCCGTAATAATCAATGCTCAGTTTGTCGAGCAGGGACGGGTTGGCCCTGCCGGTGCGAATCGTGTTGAAGGTGCGCTGGGTGGCTTCCACCGATTTGCGCATGCTTGCTTCGAGGTCCATGGCGAAAAAGTCAGGCAGGGGAAGGGGGTCGCTAATCAGGTCGCTCGACAGTTGCAAGCTCTGGCGAGGCAGCCAAAGGGGCTCAGATCGAGGGGGTGATGCGGGTGCCGATCGCCTCGCCAGCAACGGCCCGGCCGATATTGCCCGCTCCGAAGAGATCAAACACCACGATCGGAATGGCGTTGTCCTTACAGAGGGCGATGGCGGTGCTGTCCATCACGCCCAGTTCACCGCTAAGCACGTCCTGAAAGGTCAGGGTCTCGTAGCGGCGGGCATCGCTATGCAGGGTGGGGTCCTTGTCGTAGACGCCATCCACCTTGGTGGCCTTCATCACCACATCGGCGCCGATCTCGGCGGCCCGCAGGGCGGCGGTGGTGTCGGTGGTGAAGAAGGGGTTGCCGCAGCCGGCACCAAAGATCACCACCCGCCCTTTCTCCAGGTGGCGGATCGCCTTGCGGCGGATGTAGGGCTCGGCCACCTCCTGCATGCTGATGGCGCTTTGGACTCGGGTGGGTACCCCGGCCCGCTCCAGGCCGTCCTGGAGGGTGATCGCATTCATCACCGTGGCGAGCATGCCGACGTAGTCGGCCGTGGCCCGGTCCATGCCGGCGGCCGAGCCCTTGAGACCGCGAAAGATGTTGCCGCCGCCGACCACAATTGCTAGCTCGGTGCCAGTGGCCACCACGGCTGCCACATCGGTGGCGATCGATTGCACGATCGCCGGATCAATGCCATACCCCTGATTTCCCATCAGCGCTTCGCCGCTAAGTTTGAGCAGGACACGCCGGTAGCCCATCGGGTTCCTGGGGAAACAGTCGGCCGAACAGTAGCAAGCGTGCGGGGAGTTGGCCGATCTGGACTGGGGCGGGTTGGGTTTGGTGCGAGCGCATGCCTGGGCCAGTTCAGGGGCAACCTCGGTACGCCAGCCAATCAGTACTCGATCCCGGCCTGGGCCTTGACCCCCTGTTCGCGGAACGGGTGCCGCACCATTTTCATCTCCGTGACCAGGTCGGCCCGCTCGATCAGGCCTGGGGGCGCACCGCGGCCGGTGAGGGCCACATGGGTGAGTGGTGGCCGCAGGGCCAGGCCCTCCAGCACCTGATCGAGGCCCAGGTAGCCCAGTTTGAGGGCCACATTCACCTCGTCGAGCACCACCAATTTGCGGCTGCCATCGGCCAGGTACTCGCAGGACCGTTGCCAGGCCTGCTGCACCAGCTGCCGGTCCCGCTCCCGGTCCTGGGTCTCCCAGGTGAAGCCCTCCCCGAGGGCATGCCAGGCCAGGGCCTCGCCGAACAGCTGCAGGGCCCGGGCTTCGCCCGGTTGCCAGCCCCCCTTGATGAATTGCACAACCGCCACGTGGTCGCCATGGCCCAGGCTGCGCAGCACCAGGCCCAGGGCAGCGGTGGTTTTGCCCTTGCCATCACCGGTGAACACCAACACCAATCCCTTTTCCAGGTTGCGCTCACCCACCCGTTGTTGCTGGACCTCCCGGCGCCGGGCCATGCGCCGGCGGTAGCCCTCGGCATCGGCCTCCGGGGCTAGGTCGCCACCGGGACCGAGCTCGGCGGCAGCCTGGTCCAGGCTTTGCCCGCTGGATGGCTGCTCGGGGCCGGGCTGGCCCGTTAGATCGGCGCTAGGGCTCTGGCTCAAGGGGGCTCCGCATCAGGCCCGGCACTCTGGCGCCCCCGGGCCTACGGCTGTTGCCCCCGGGCCTACGGCTGTTGCCTTCCATAGGGGGCTGTCGCCTTCAGGCGGGCATTTGTCGCCGAGCCAGGGCCGCATCGACGGCCTGTTGTTGGTCCCGGCGGGTGATCCAGTGGTGGTAAGTGCGGGTGTGGATCGCCACCGAGTGGCCCATCATCCGGGCCGCCACGGTGTCGGGTAGGCCCAAGTGGATCGTGCGCACGGCCCAGGCGTGGCGCAGGTCGTAGGGGGTCAGGGAGAGGCCATAGCGGCGGAATTGCTCGGCCACCCGCCGGCCCACCTGCTGCAGGGTGGTTTGGCGCAGGTCCGTGCTCACCGGCGGCAGCTGGCCCTTGAGCTCGGCAAGCCGCGGCAGCTCGAAGGCCTCCACCCACTCCGGCTGGAAGGGCCAGATCTGGTGTTCGCCGGTCTTGCTGGTGGGCAGCACCCGGATCACCCGATCACCGCGACTGGCCAGGGCCGAGAGATCACTGAAAAAGATCTCGTGGTTGCGCAAGCCGTAGGTGGCCATCAGCCCATAGGCCAGACGCCAGCCAGGGTTGGGGATGCGCTCGCTCCAACTCAGAATTTCCTGGTCGTTAGGTAATTGGCGGAATTGGGCCACATGCAGGCCATAGCCACCGGCCCGCTCGCTCCAGTCCCCAGGCAGGGTGATTCCCTGCTGGCCGGCTAGGGCCGCCAGGGTGGTGCCGCATTGTTGGCGGCCGCGGCTGGCGCTGGGATAGCTCTCCAGCACCTGCTCCAGCAGCCAAAGCGGCGGCGCATGGGTCAGTGGCAGACCCAGCTCGCCGGCGGCTTGCTGCAGCCGGCGTAGGTAGGGCAGGTAGGCGCTGGTCCAGGTGGTGCGGCTGCCGGCCGGCGTGCGGCGGCGGCGAGGGTCGGCAAAAAACTGGTGCTTAAACGTTGCCAGGATCGGAGCGAACTCACCATGGGCCCAAGGGAAACGGCCCGGGGGCCCGGATTGGGGACCAGGGGGCCCGGCTGGCTGGGCCGGCCGCTGTTGGCCTGGGCGCCGGGCCTGGCTTGGAACGCTGGGACGGCGCTGCCGGGGCGTGGCTCTGGGATCACCAAGGTTTTGGCGATGGGGGGCGGGGCTGGTTGGCGGCTGCGCCGAAATCGGGACCAAGCCCGCTGGCTTGGCTTGAATCTGGCTCCAGTCCTCCCAATGGAAGCGCTGCAGTTGCAGCTGTTGCAGCAGCCGGCGCAGCTGCAGCCGCGCCTGCTCCAGGCCATCGGCGTCGGCTCTTAGCCCCAGGCTGAGGCGTTGCACTGGATGGGCGCCGGAACCGCGGCGACAGGGCAAGGGCCCCCGGAGGCCCAGGCGGTTGCCGCGCCGCTCCAAACGCAGGGCAACGCCAGTAGCGGCCAGTAGAGCGTTCTGGCGCTGGATCTCGGCATCTAAGGCAGAGTCCGGGGTGGCCTCCGGGGGAATGGGTGCTTCGCGATCGTTGGCAGAATTGCTTGGAGGTAGCGGATTGGCCGCCACGGGGGGCTGGGGATCGGTCGCCTGCGGTTGGGGCATCGGCACGTCTGCTTTTTGTCCCAACGGAGGGCTGACCCTATCGATGGCATGGCGGTCGCGCCAGGCCCAGCTCCGGCGCTGCAGCGTTACGCTCAGGGAATTCCCGTCGACAAACCTGGGGCATGACCAAGGTCGGCGTACTTTTGCTGAACCTCGGTGGCCCAGAGCGCATCGAGGATGTGGGGCCTTTTCTCTACAACCTTTTTGCGGACCCGGAAATTATCCGGCTGCCGACCCCGGCTCTTCAAAAGCCCCTGGCCTGGTTGATCAGCACCCTGCGCAGCGGTAAGTCGAAGGCGGCCTACCGCTCGATCGGGGGGGGCTCACCTCTGCGCCGTATCACCGAGCACCAGGCGCGCGAGCTCCAGAGCGAGCTACGCCATCGCCAGATTGAAGCCACCACCTATGTGGCGATGCGCTACTGGCATCCCTTTACCGAATCGGCGGTGGCCGATATCAAGGCCGATGGCATTGAGGAAGTGGTGGTGCTGCCCCTCTATCCCCATTTCTCGATCAGCACTAGCGGTTCCAGCTTCCGGGAACTGCAGCGCTTGCGCCAGCGGGATCCAGCCTTTGAGCGCCTGCCGATCCGCTGCATTCGCAGCTACTACGACGATCCGGGCTATATCGGGGCCATGGCCGAGTTGATCGCCAAGGAAATCCAGAGCTGCGGGGTGCCGAGCACGGCCCATATTTTTTTCAGCGCCCATGGGGTGCCGAAGAGCTACGTGGAGGAGGCGGGCGATCCCTACCAAGCTGAGATTGAGGCCTGCGCTGACTTAATCATCGAGCGCCTCCAGGCCCAGCTGGGCCACTCCAACCCCTTCACCCTGGCCTACCAAAGCCGGGTCGGTCCGGTCGAATGGCTGCGGCCCTACACCGACGATGCCCTGCACCAGCTGGGCGCCGATGGGGTCAAGGATTTGGTGGTGGTGCCGATCAGTTTCGTGAGCGAGCACATCGAAACTCTCGAAGAAATCGACATCGAGTACCGGGAAATTGCCACCGAGGCTGGGGTGACCAACTTCCGTCGGGTGCCCGCCCTCGATATCACACCCAGCTTCATCATGGGGCTCGCCGACCTAGTGCAGCGCGCCCTGGCGGGCCCGGAGGTGAACCTGGATCAGGCTGCGGAACTATCCCGCACGGTCAAGCTCTACCCCCAGGACAAGTGGGCCTGGGGCTGGAACAACAGTTCCGAAGTTTGGAATGGGCGCCTGGCCATGCTGGGCTTTTCGGCTTTCCTGTTGGAGTTGATTAGTGGCCAGGGGCCCTTGCATGCCTTGGGGTTGCTTTAGGGCCGCCGGCCCTGGGGCCAGTTCGCCTCCGGCGTCCATCCCAGGGTTGCAGTCCAACTGGTCTGGCCGACTAGGCGCCTGGAATCGCTTGCTTCCCTGGGACTTGCTACTGGCCGGGGCCCTGCTTTCAGCGATGGCGGCGCCAGCCCAGGCCGAACCCCGCTGGCGCCGGGGTGTCTTCCCGGTGGTGAGCTTTTTTGGGTACACCAGCCATTTCGGGCTGCGGGCCGGCCCCGGCGGCACGGAGCCCCATTACGGCCTCGATATTGCCGCCCCGCTTGGCTCTCCGATTCGCAACTGGTGGGGGGGCTTTGTCAGCGATGTGCTGGCCGGGGGGGCCTGTGGCAATGGCCTGGTGATCAGCTCCGGACCCTATGAGCACCTCTATTGCCACCTGGCTGGCGAGGTCACTGGTGGCGTTTACCGCAGTGGCGAGGTCCTGGTGGCCAGCGGCCAACGGCTCCAGGCCGGCGAACTGATCGGCCATGTCGGCATCACCGGCCGCACCACCGGCCCCCACCTGCACTGGGGCATCCGTTATCGGGGCCAGTGGCTAGATCCGGCCGTGATCCTGCGGGCCATGGCGATGGCCCGCAGGGGGGGCTAAGCCAGGGCCGCAATAGCGATCGGCCGCGGTGCCCGGCCCCCTGGATGGGTTGCCGCGTTTGGGCGCCATACAACAGCTGGTCGCTCCAGCCCCCATCGCGGAGGCAAGCCCTTAGGGTTGGTTATCGCTGTTGTCGGTGCTGGCTGTCGTCGTGACCCTGACCTCCGTATCTGCCGCGGCTGAGACCGCCATCGCTTCCTACCCGGTTCGGGTGAACGGCGGCTATGCCCTGATGGATGCCTTGCATCGCCATGGTGTTGACCATATTTTCGGCTACCCAGGCGGGGCCATCCTGCCGATCTACGACGAATTGCACAAGGCCGAGTCCCGGGGCTGGCTAAAGCACATTCTGGTGCGCCATGAGCAGGGCGGTAGCCATGCGGCCGATGCCTATGCCCGCGCCTCCGGAAAGGTGGGAGTTTGTTTCGGCACTTCCGGCCCGGGTGCCACCAACCTGGTTACCGGCATCGCTACGGCCCAGATGGATTCGGTGCCGATGGTGGTGATCACCGGTCAGGTGCCGCGGGCCTCGATCGGCACTGATGCCTTTCAAGAAACCGACATCTTCGGCATCACCCTGCCGATCGTGAAGCATTCCTGGGTGGTGCGTGATCCCGCCGACATCGGCCGGATCGTGGCGGAAGCTTTCCTGATCGCCTCCACGGGTCGGCCTGGTCCGGTGCTGATCGATGTGCCCAAGGATGTGGGCCTCGAAGAGTTTGAGTACTCGCCGGTGGAGCCCGGTTCGGCCATGCCCGCCGGCTACCGCCTGCCGGCGCCAGCCCATCCCGAATCGATCACCCAGGCCCTAGAGCTGATTCGCCAGGCCCATCGCCCCCTTCTATACGTGGGCGGCGGTGCGATCAGTTCCGGCGCCCATGGGGTGATCCACCAGCTGGCCGAACGGTTCCGGCTGCCTGTCACCACCACGCTGATGGGCAAGGGAGCCTTCGATGAAACCCATCCCCTGGCTGTGGGCATGCTCGGCATGCATGGCACCGCCTACGCCAATTTTGCGGTTACCGAGTGTGATCTGTTGATTGCAGCTGGGGCCCGTTTCGATGATCGGGTTACGGGCCGGCTCGACAGTTTTGCCCCCCGGGCCCGGGTGATCCACATCGATATCGATGCGGCCGAAGTGGGCAAGAACCGGGTGCCTGAGGTGCCGATCGTGGCCGATGTGCACCAGGCGATCGCGGCCATGCTTGCCGCCTCCACGGGTGAGGCCCCTTCGGGTCGCACCGAGGTCTGGCTTGAGCGCATCGCCCGTTGGAAACATCATTACCCCCTGGTAGTTCCGATCCCGGAAGGGGAAATCGCCCCCCAGGAGGTGGTGATCGCCCTGCAGGAACTGGCACCCAAGGCCTATATCACCACTGACGTGGGCCAGCACCAGATGTGGGCCGCTCAATTTCTTCATACCGGCCCGCGTCGTTGGATCAGCAGCGCCGGCCTGGGCACCATGGGCTTTGGCATGCCCGCCGCCCTGGGCGTGCAGACCGCTTTCCCCGAGGAGCAGGTGATTTGTGTGGCTGGCGATGCCAGCATTTTGATGAACATTCAGGAATTGGGCACCCTGTCCCAGTACCAGCTGCCCGTGAAGGTGGTGATCATCAACAACGGTTGGCAGGGCATGGTGCGCCAATGGCAGGAAAGTTTCTATGGAGAGCGCTATTCCGCCTCGGAAATGACCGGCGGGATGCCCAATTTCGAGGCCCTGGCCGAGGCCTTTGGGGTTAAGGGGATCACTATCACCAAGCGAGAGGACCTGCACCCTGGCCTGCGCCAAGCCCTGGACCATCCAGGTCCGGCTTTCGTCAATGTGGTGGTGCGGCGGGGTGAGAACTGTTATCCGATGGTCCCCCCCGGCGCTAGCAATGCTCAGATGGTGGGCTTGCCTAGCCATCCGGAATTGGCCATCGACACGAGTCGCCAGTGCAACGCCTGTGGCAGTACCACCGAGAGCGCCCACCACTTCTGCCCCAGCTGTGGGGCAAAGCTCTGACAATCCCTTTCCGGTTCCAATCTGGCTGCTTCGCTAAAGCTGATGGCAGGAGATCGTCCTCCCCTTGGTCGGCGGGACTGGCCCGGCTAGGGCTTGTGATGCTCCTAGGCGCCATGGTCCTGTTCGGCTCCCCCCTAGCCCTCCAGGCCGCGGAGGTACTGCAGGTGCGCAGTGGCACGCTCCTCCAAATCGGCGATGGCAACCGCAATTACACCGTGCGGCTCGCCTGCCTGGCCGTGACCCCGGAGGCCAATGCCGAGGCCGTGGCCTGGTTGCGCCAGCAGCTGCCGCGCCGGAGCCGGGTCAACCTGCGGCCTGTGGGCAGCGAGGATGGCATCCTGATTGCCAGGGTTAACCGGCTGGAGGGCGGCGTCGGCTCTCCATCAAGTTCCGCTAGAGCTACGGGCAACTCACCAGGTCCTGACCTGGCCCTGGGCCTGGTAGATGCCGCCTTGGCCAGCTGGCTGCCAAACTGCAGCTTCTGACGCCTGTCGGCGAGGTTTGGCCAGTCCATGGGGATCAATCGCACTGCCAAGGGCATCGTGCTGGTGCCGACCTTGTTGCTCGGAGCAGCCTTCCTGTCTGCCGCCGCCTGGCTAGATGGCGAGGCGGCGGCCAACAGGCCCCTGGCCCTAGGCCTTGGCTTGATCTTGATCGGCGCCGGGCTGCTCGCCCAGCTCTTGCCCGAGCCGCCCCAGGAAGGGGCCGATTGAGGCGCCAGCCCGGCCCCGGGAGTTTTCAGGTGGAGCTTCTGAAACCACTTCATGGAGAGTCCCTTGCGGTGAGAAGGGCGCCTGTGCACCCTCGCCGGCGGCGGCTTACTGGGCTGGCAGGGCGGCCGCTGGTCCAGGGGGTTGACTGACAGGAGTTTGGCTAGACGAGAGCCGTTGGGGTTGGGCCTTGGGGTCTGGACGTTGCTGCTTGAATTGAGGCTGCTTCTGAACCAATTGGAAGTAATCAGCTGTCGGGAAGATTACATAGCGATCCTGGGGTGATTGGATGATCTGGCGTAGAACGGCGGAGAGGTCAGCCACTTGGGTTTCGAGGCTGGCCCGTTTGGCAGGGGGGACTTTGGCGATTGCCGCCTGGAGGGAGGCGTAGCCCATGAAGAACACCAGCTTGGGCTCGGCTGGCGCCGTGGCTTTGCCAGCCGGATCGGTTCCAGCCAGGCTCAAGAAGGGTTTGGTGAAAAACACCGGTATGGCAAGGCCCTCCTGAATCTTTTTGTCGCTAACGCCCTGCTGTTTCAGCATCAAGCCGGCCTGTTGGCGGTCGGCCGGGCTGCTGATCACCGGTGCCACCAGGATGCGATTTTTGTCCTTGAGTTGCAACTGCAATTGCTTGACCTTGGTAGTCATGTCATTGAGGGGAATGGCGACCAGCTTGGCCAGTAGTCTGGGATTGGCCTTCTGCAGAATTGCCAGTTCGGCTTCGGCTTTTGCCCTTTCCAGGTAGAGGGGGAGGACCAGGGTCTTGTCCTTGGCAATGGGCAGGGGCACCCCCTTGCTGTCGGTGAGAACGAAGACCGGAACGACCGCCAGCTTCTTGAGCGCGTCTGCCTCGGGGATCGCCTGGACTGGGATTACTGCCAACTGGAGGCTGGCGGTAACTAGAAGGAGTTTTACGACCGAATTGTGCTGGTATTTTATTAAAAATATGCGCAATGATTGCTGTAATTGCCGCATTGATCTGGCAGATGTGATCACCGGCTTGGTCACGGGAATACCCCTAATCTGACAGCGGTACGCGGTGGCGGTCATGGCAGGAACCGGCTCCGTTTGACCCCGCCATCTTGGGCCCTCATCGGGTTGGCCGCCCGGGGCCTTTGGCGTCCCGGCCTCTGCCTATGGGGCTTTTTCTAGACGCCAACCAGCGCAGGCAGCCCTTTGGGGCGCCTGCGCTGGTTGGCCCAGAGGGCAGTGATCTTGCGGCCCTGGCTGCCCAGGGTTGGGCCCACCAGCCCCTTCCTCCAGAGGCGAAACCCGGTCTCGTTTTAGGAGCCGCTCAGGCCACTTGGAGCACCAGCTTGCCGGCAGGGTCCCGTCCCCACAGTTGCCAGAGCACCAGCAGGTGGGCCGAGCTGCGCAGCACACACAACACGGCCAGGGCCACGCAGAGCGGGCAATGGGTGATTGACACGGCGCAGCGGCCCCGAAGGCCCAAAGTCTGGCAGCGCTGCCGGCGTCCCGTCCGCCAGCGCCATGCTTTGACATCGCTACGGCAGCGGCGCTTTGGTGGGTCGGCCAGCCAGGATTATTGGTAAAGGATCTCCCCGGAGCGGGCCCGTGTTGCGGCTGACCGAATTGAAGCTGCCGCTCGATCACAACGAGGCGGATCTGGTGGCTGCGGCCTGCAAACGGCTGGGGCTACCGGCCGATGCCCTCAAGGTCCATCACCTGGTTAAACGCAGCATTGATGCGCGCAAATCGGGCCAGATTAAGCTCACCTATGCGTTAGATCTCGAGCTGTCCCCAGGCCTGGAGGCCAAGCTGCTGCAACGGTTTCGCGGTGATTCCCACCTGGGTCCCAGCCCCGACACCCGGTACGAAGCGCCCTGGCAGGTGCCGCCCCAACTCAGGGATCGTCTCGGCCAGAACCTGCCCCGCCCAGTCGTCATTGGCGCCGGCCCCTGTGGTTATTTTGCCGCCCTGCTGCTGGCCCAGATGGGCCTCAAGCCCCTGCTGCTGGAGCGGGGCCAGGCGATCAAGCAGCGCAGCGCCGACACGTTTGGCTTCTGGAAGCGGCGCAGCCCTTTCAATCCTGAATCGAACGCCCAATTTGGCGAAGGCGGTGCGGGCACCTTCTCCGACGGCAAGCTCTATAGCCAGGTGCGCGATCCTGGCCACCGGGGCCGCAAGGTGTTGGAGGAGCTGGTGGCTGCTGGTGCCAACCCGGAAATCCTGGTGCTGCACCGGCCCCACATCGGCACCTACAAGCTCGCCACGGTGGTGCGGGGCCTGCGGGCCCAAATCGAGGCCCTGGGGGGTGAGATCCGGTTTGGTAGCCGGGTGCAACGTTTGGAGGTGGAAGCGATTGATCGCTCTGGAGCTGCTACAGACGCCTGCCAGCAGCGGGTCACGGGGGTCACCCTGGCCGATCACAGCTTTATCGCGGCTGACCAAGTGGTGCTCGCCGTGGGTCACAGCGCCCGAGATACCTTCGCGATGCTGCACCAGCAGGCGGTGGCGATGGAGCTCAAGCCCTTCTCCGTGGGCCTGCGCATCGAGCATCCCCAGGCCCTGATCGATCAGGCCCGCTGGGGAGCCTCCGCTGGCCATCCGCGCTTGGGCTCGGCCGAATACAAACTGGTGCACCATGCCAGTAATGGTCGCTGCGTCTATTCCTTCTGCATGTGCCCTGGAGGCCTGGTGGTGGGGGCCACTTCAGAGGTGGGTCGGGTCGTGACCAATGGCATGAGCCAGCATTCGCGTAACGAGCGCAATGCCAATAGCGCCATCGTCGTCTCGATCGAACCGGCCGATGTGGAGCCCTATGGCGATGGGCCAGGCGACCCATTAGCGGGGATGGCCTTCCAGCGCCATTGGGAAGAGAAGGCCTTTGCCCTTGGTGGGGCCAGCTATGCGGCGCCCGGTCAACAGCTAGGGGACTTTCTTGAAAACCGCAGCTCAGCAGCCCTGGGTCTCGTCAGACCTTCCTACGAACCAGGGGTGCGGTTGACCAATCTGGATTCGGCCTTGCCGTCCTTTGTGATTGACGCCCTGCGTGAGGCGCTACCAGCCTTTAATCGCACCATCCCCGGCTATGCCATGGCTGATGCCATGCTGACGGGGGTGGAAACGAGAACCTCTTCGCCCTTGCGGCTGCCGCGCAACGGTGACATGGAGAGTGTCAACACTAGGGGGCTATATCCGGCCGGAGAGGGGGCCGGCTACGCCGGCGGCATCCTCTCGGCGGCCATTGATGGGATCCGGGTGGCCGAAGCCGTGGCCCTCACTCTTCGTCTTCAGCACCTAGGGGAGCCAGGCGAATTTGCTTGCGGCCCAGCTTGATCTCAAACTCGTCGCCGGGCTTGAGGTCGAGCATGGCGGTGTAGGCCTTGCCCACCATCAGGTTGCCGTTGAACTGGACCTTGGTGGTGAAGCTGAGCTTACGGCCGCCTTTGCCAACCTTGGAATTACTGCCGAAGTCCACGCCCTTGGCGTTGAGTAGGGCTTCGTAGAAGGCCGTGAAGTTCAGGCGCTCGGTGCCGTCTTTTTTGGTGGTCACATAGCCGCAGGCGCGGACGACATCGGACTTGCTGGCATCACCCAACTCCTTAACCTTGGCAAGCAAATCAGGACCAGACAGCAGTTTCATTGGATTGTTTTGTGCAGCATCTGCATTCTTACATGGGGGTGAGGCCATAAGCAACCCCCATACACATCTACGGTAATTGATTCGCAACCCCTAGTGGGTTGTAGTCAGACCTGGGACACAATACCGCTCCATTGCACGGCATGCACCTGGTCGCGGCGCCAGGAATGGAAGAGCAGTTCTTCGCTTGCCGTGCAGAGTGGGCAAGCACTGATCTGTCGCTCGGACAGGCCGCATAATTCAAGCTGGCGACGGCTCGCAGCGCGCAGGTCTAGCCGATCATGGCCGGGCTTGTCATCGTCTAGCAAAGCGCCACAGTGCATTAATTCCTGTCTCAGTTTTATCAGCTCGGATGACTCCAGCTTGGTCCTAGCCCCAGGGTCATCGGCATGACGATTGACCAGGCCCAGGGCCACCTGGGCTGTGACGTTGTGCTGTACCTGGTAGCGCTCCCCAGAAATCGCCGGTCCAAGGGCAATGACAAGGTCCTGCCGGCGGCTGCCGGCCGCTTCCAGTTGGGCGATGGCCTTGGGCAGAATGCGGCCTGCCACGCCGCGCCAGCCGCCATGGCAGGCCGCCACCCGGCCGCTGCGCCGGTCGGCCAGGAGCACCGGGGTGCAATCGGCGCCGCACACCCAGAGGCTCTGGCCGGGCGCATCGCTCCTCAGTCCGTCGCCCTCGGGCCAGGGTTCAGCGCTGCAGGTCGACGCTGGCAGCACTGCGGCGCCATGGACCTGGCTCAGGCGATGGACGCTGGTGCCAGCACTGACATAGCCGGCTAAGCACTGGGGGTCCCGGCCCTGCCATTGGCGCGTGAAAAAGCCATGCTCAAACTCCGCCAGCAGGTCGGATTGCAGGTAGTAGCCGCCGTAGCTGCCCACCCAGGTCCAGCCCACCAGGTTGTTGAATCCCGCATCGGGCCGATCGAAGGGGACAGCAACGGCTTCAGCCATGGGGGCGTGATGGTGGCTTAGGCGTCCTGGAGGTCCCGCAGGAGCCAGAAGCCCGTGAAGCCAGGCTGTTCTTCACTGGCTTGCACCGCTAGAAACTGCACACCGCCGGCGGCAAGGCGGGCTTGCTGCAAGGCCTCGGAAGCGGCAGCAGCTTCCTCTGCCGCCAGGTTGCCCAGCAGCCAACGGTCCTCTAGTCCTGCCTCCAGCACCAGCTGCTGGCCCGCCACGCTCAGCCGCACCGGTTCCAATCCAGCCAGCCAGCCGGCAATCGCCAGGGAGCGGTTGCTGCTGAACAGGCGCAGGCCGGTCACCATTAAATCGTCATCAAGCTGGGCCGGCAGGGGCACTAGTGCTGGGAAATCAATCGGCCATTGGTCCGCTTCGCGCAGGGATGAAAGGGGTAGGGAAGCCCAGCTCCAGCTCTCGCCCCGGGCCGCCTCGGGTAGGGGAATTGCTAGGGGCTGGATCGGTGACGGGGGCGGGGCTAGGGGGCCGGCCAGGTAGCCCTCCTCAGCCGGGTACACATCCCGCTGGCGCTCGATCAGCCATTCGATCAGCCCGTAGCAGCGGCGACTGGCCACCACCTCCAGGGCCAGGGATTCGGCCGCCCGTTGCACCATGGTGCGCATCGAAGGCCGCCAGCAGCGAATGCGCCTGGGCGGGGCAAAGCCCTGGTCGGCGGCGGCGGCTAGGGCCTCGCCGAGGGCGTCGCGTAGCCATAAGGAATTGACGCTGGCAGCCGGGCAGCGCAGTACCCAGCGGAACAGGCCCTGGCTCGGGTCCAACCCCTGACTGGAGCAAATCAGCAGTTCCCAACGCTTCTTGCCGTCGGGTTCGAGCACGGGGCGGGAATAATAGTCCAGCTCCCAGTCCGCTTCGATCAAGGCTGCGGCAACCAGGCTCATCCTGCGGCCTGCTCCTGGTGGCGCAGCATGTTGCGTGCCCGGTTGGCCCGGTCGGCGGCTTCAGCCATCACCGTGTCCTTGGCGATCAGCAATTCACCCGGTTGGCCCTCCAGTAGGGCCGTATTGAGGGCAATGCGACCCCTGCCCGGATCGAGTTCAGTGATCAGGGCCTTGAGGCGGTCGCCCTGGTCAAAGATCTCGCGCAGGTCGCGCATGGTGCCACCGGTAATCGCCGAATGGTGCAGCAGGCCACTCACGCCGCCAAGATCGACAAACAGGCCGTAGGGCTTAACCGCCACCACCTGGCCTTCGACCAGTTGGCCGACTTCCAGGTTGGTGAACAGGGCGGCAGTGGCCGCTTTCTTCTCCGAGAGCACCAGTTTGAGGGTTTCCGGATTCACCTCCAGGAAGGCCACTCCCAGGGTCTTGCCCACCAAGGCTTCGTGGTTTTCGCCCTCCTGGAGCTGGGAGCGGGGGATGAAGCCGCGCAGCCCCTCCAGGTCTGCGGTCACACCACCGCGATTGAAGCCGCTCACCTTGACCTGCACGACCTTGCCGTCCTTCTCCAGTTGGCGCACCTTCTCCCAGCTCTGGCGCAGGGCCAGGGCCCGGGCGCTGATCGTCACCATGCCATCGGCGTTCTGCTCGCGGGTGACCAACACCTGCACCGCGGTGCCCTTGGGGAAGCGCTCCTTGAGGTTGGTGATCACGCCCAGCCCGGCTTCGGCCTTGGGCATGAAGCCAGGGGCCTTGCCGCCCACATCCACGTACACCCCATCGCTTTCGACGCTGAGGACGACGCCACTGACCACCTCGCCTGTGGTGCCGATCGGCTCGTTTTCAGCGAGGGCGGCAAGAAAGGCCTCCTCATCGAAATCGAAATCGTCGACGGTGCGGGCTGGTGCCGTCGGCCGCTCCTGACCCCGATCAGTGCTGGCGACTGCGTTGCCAACCATGCGGGCCGAACCGCTGCTGCCGCCACTGGATCGACGCTGGCGGCTGGAATCGGGTCCGAGCAGGTCGGCCATGGTGAGCCCCTCCATGCTGCCCATGTCAAAGCGCTCTGCGTCGCTGACGGGGGCTGGAGAATTGGTTGCGCTGGCTGGCGAGGTTGGCCGCTGGGGGGGTAGGGGGGCTTCGCCGCGGCCGGCCCGGGCGGCGGCCTCCAGGTCGCTAGCCCGTTGCAGGGCCGCTTCGGCGGCCTGTCGGGCCTCATTGGCCTCTTGCTCAAGCCGCTGTTGTTCGTCCTTTTTGCTGATGTGCAAGACCTGGGGGGGCTTGCGCACCGGAGCTGGGGCCGGATTGCGGTTCGGGCTCTGGGGCCTAGCGGCCAGCGACTGGGCGGGCCTGGCCGGTGGCTGGGGGGGCTGGGGGGTGCCGGATCCGGCCATGACCAAGGGGATGCTCTAAGCCCCACACTGTAGGGACGCCTGATCGAGCCAAGCCATGCCCGCGCCACGGTGTCTGGATCGGCTGGCCTGGCCCCAGCTGGCGGAGGCCGCCCGCCAGGGCGGCAGCACCGTGCTTTGGCCCTTTGGCGCGATCGAGCAACACGGGCCCCAGCTGCCCTTGGGCACGGACGCAATCTTTGCCGAACGGGTGGCCGATGCGGTGTTGGCCCAACTCGATCCCGAGCTGCCAATCTGGCGCCTGCCCTGCCAGAGCCTGGGTTTCTCCCCCGAACACCTGGGCTTTGCCGGCACCCTCAGCCTGCCGTCTGAACTGCTGGTTTCCCTGGTGGTTAGCGTGGGCAGTCAGCTAGCGGACGCCGGCTTCCAGCGCCTGGTCTTGTTCAACGCCCATGGCGGCCAGATCGCCCTTCTGCAGGTGGCGGCCAGGGAACTGCGTACTCGCCATCCCTCCCTGGCGGTGCTGCCCTGTTTCCTCTGGAGCGGTCCGCCGGGCCTATCGGCCCTATTGCCCCAGCCGGAGCGGCGCCAGGGCTTGCATGCCGGCCAGGCCGAAACCAGCTTGATGTTGCATCTGGCACCAGAGCTTGTGGGACCGGAGCGGCCCCGCGATGGCTTGGCAGGAGAGGATCCTCCCCAGGGCTGGAGCTTGGAGGGGGCCGTGCCCCTGGCCTGGCGCACCGCAGACCTTTCTAAATCGGGGGTCATTGGTGATTCCAGCGGGGCCGATGGCGCCCTGGGCGAGGCCCTATTTGGCCGTCTGGTAGCGGGCTGGGGCGAGCTGCTCACCAATCTGCTGCGCAGTGACTGGCCGCCGACGGAGCCCTAGTCGCTCCTTGTCGATGGCCTGGTCGTTGATTGCTGGGCGTCCATCTCCAACGCTGGGGGCCGATCCAGCCGGAACGGAGATCCGGCCCCCGGCCAGCCCGTTTCCGCTTTGGGTGGTTACAGTCAATTTCCCCCCTTCTTGAATCCAGTAGCCATGGCAACCCTTGAAACCGCAGTGGCCAGCCCCAGCGGCGCCGAAGCGGTTGACTCCCTAGCCCTGGGCCTGCCCGATTTCAGCAGCGACGTCTATAAGGATGCCTACAGCCGCATCAACGCGATCGTGATTGAGGGCGAGCAAGAAGCCCACGACAACTACATCTCGATCGGCACCCTGATCCCTGAGCAGGCTGAAGAGCTCTCCCGGTTGGCCCGGATGGAGCTAAAGCACATGCGTGGTTTCACCGCCTGTGCCAACAACCTGGGGGTGACGGCTGACATGCCCTTTGCTAAGCAGTTTTTCTCGCCCCTGCATCAGAATTTTCAGACAGCCCTTGGCGAAGGCAAGGTGGTGACCTGCCTGCTGATCCAAGCCATCTTGATTGAGGCCTTTGCGATTTCCGCCTACCATATTTATATCCCTGTGGCCGACCCCTTCGCCCGCAAGATTACCGAAGGGGTTGTCAAGGACGAATACACCCATCTCAATTACGGCCAGGAATGGCTCAAAGCCAACCTGGACACGGCCCGCGAAGAGCTTGAGCAGGCCAACCGCCAGAACCTCCCCCTAGTCCGCAAGATGCTTGAGCAGGTTTCTGCCGATGCCTCCGTGCTGCAGATGGAGCAGGAAGATCTGATGGCTGATTTTCTGTCCTCCTATCAGGAAGCCCTGGTGGAAGTGGGCTTCACCAACCGGGAAATTGCCAAGATGGCCGCCGCCGCCCTGGTGGGCTGAGGCTCCAGCCGCCAGCCCACCAGCGGGTCTCCCCCGGCCGATAGCAGTGGCAAGATGGCCTGACCTGCAGGGATGGTCCCTGATCCCCAGCCGTTACGCCCCTTTCCTATTGGCTTCATGTTCGGTCTGATCGGTCATTCCACCAGCTTCGAAGAGGCCCGCCATAAGGCCCGAAGCTTGGGCTTCGAGGAGTACGCCGACGGCGACCTGGACATGTGGTGCAGTGCTCCGCCCCAACTGGTGGAGAGGGTGTCGGTCAGCAGCCCCACGGGCAAGACGATCCAGGGGGCTTACATCGATTCGGTCTTTGTACCGGAGATGTTGCGGCGGTTCAAGACGGCCAAGCGCAAGGTGATCAAGGCCATGGAATTGGCCCAGAAGAGCGGCATCAACATCACGGCCCTGGGCGGTTTTACCTCAATCATTTTTGAGGATTTCAACCTGCTCAAGGAGGAGCGCGTCAGCGCCACAGCCCTCGACTGGCAGCGGTTTACCACCGGCAACACCCACACCGCCTGGGTGATCTGCCGCCAGGTCGAGGAGAATGCATCCAAGTTGGGTATTAATTTGGCCACCGCCAAGGTGGCCGTGGTCGGAGCCAGCGGCGACATTGGCAGTGCCTGCTGCCGCTGGCTGCAGCGCTCCGGAGTTGCTGAACTGCTGCTAGTGGCCCGCCGCCCCCAGCCCCTGGTCGACCTGCAGGCCTCCCTGGGCAGTGGTCGAATCCTGGCCCTTGAAGAAGCCCTGGCCGAGGCCGACGTGGTTGTTTGGGTGGCGAGCCTGCCCCAGGGCCTAACTATCGAAGCCAGCAGTCTGCGCAAGCCCTGTTTGATGGTGGATGGCGGCTACCCCAAAAATCTTGATAGCAAAGTCGTCAGTGATGACGTGCATGTGCTGAAGGGAGGCATTGTGGAGTTTTGGCAGGACATCGGCTGGCAGATGATGGAGGTGGCCGAGATGGCCAAACCCCAGCGCCAGATGTTTGCCTGTTTTGCCGAGGCGATGATTCTGGATTTCGAAGCGCGCCACACCAATTTCAGCTGGGGCCGCAACAACATCAGCCTGGAGTCCATGGATTGGGTCGGTGAAGCCTCCCTGCGCCATGGTTTCAGGGCTCTGGGCTTGGAGCAGGCATCTCCCCCCAGCCCTGGGGCGGTACCCGCCGCCGTCTAGGCACCCAAGCCCCGCCTGGCGGTTCCCCTCCCACTGGCTTGTTCACCCCACTCCCTTCCCGTTTATGGCCCGCCGTCCACTGTTGGAGTTCGAAAAACCCCTGGTGGAACTGGAGGAGCAGATCGAACAGATCCGCCAGCTGGCCAAGGACTCCGAGGTGGATGTCAGTCAACAGCTGCACCAGTTGGAAACCCTGGCGGCCCGGCGACGGGTCGAAATCTTTAGCAGCCTCAGCCCGGCCCAGAAAATCCAGGTGGCCCGCCACCCCCAGCGCCCCAGCACCCTCGATTACATCCAGGTGCTGACCGATGAGTGGTACGAGCTCCATGGTGATCGCTGTGGCTCCGATGACCAGGCCCTCGTTTGTGGCATCGGCCGCATCGGCGACCAGTCGGTGGTGCTCCTTGGCCAGCAGAAGGGCCGCGATACGAAGGAAAACGTCGCCCGCAACTTCGGCATGGCCTCGCCCGGTGGCTACCGCAAGGCGATGCGGCTGATGGACCACGCCGACCGTTTTCGGTTGCCGATCATCAGCTTTATCGATACTCCTGGTGCCTATGCCGGCGTGCTGGCGGAAGAACTTGGCCAGGGCGAGGCCATTGCCGTCAACCTGCGCGAGATGTTCCGGCTGCGGGTCCCAATTATTGCCACCGTGATCGGTGAAGGTGGCTCCGGCGGCGCCCTTGGCATTGGCGTGGCCGATCGTTTGCTGATGTTTGAGCACAGCGTTTACACCGTGGCCAGTCCCGAAGCCTGCGCCTCGATCCTCTGGCGCGATGCCAGCAAGGCGCCTGTGGCTGCCGAGGCCCTCAAGATCACCGCCGCGGACCTGCTGGGCCTTGGCCTGATCGATGCGGTGTTACCCGAACCCTCCGGCGGCAACCACTGGGCCCCACTTCAGGCTGCAGAGACCCTGCGCGTTGCCCTGCTGGGGCAATTAGCGGACCTGCAGCAGCGCAGTGAGGGGGAGTTAATGGACCAGCGCTATGCCAAGTTCCGGCGCATGGGGCAGTTTCTCGACCAGGGTGTGCTCACGGGCGCCAGTTGCCCGCCTGGTTTGCTCCCCTGACCCCCAATCCCGAACCTGGGCTCTTAAGATTGTCTTCCAATCCCTGGCGACCGCGGTAGCGGCGTCGTAACCGGTCTTGCCCGTTGCCCTGATCACCGGAGCGTCGAAAGGCATCGGCGCCGCCAGCGCCCGCCTCTTTGCCCAAGCTGGTTATGACCTTTTGCTGGTGGCGCGCAACACCGGCGCCCTAGGCGAGTTGGCTGCCGAACTGACTCCCCTCGGGGTCCGGGTCGAAACCGCCGGGATTGATCTGGGCTCTGCTGATTCGATTGCTCCGGCCCTAGCCGAGCTGCTCGATCGGGGCATGTTGCCCAATGTGGTGATCAACAATGCCGGTGTTGCTGCTACGGCTTCCCTTTCCCAAATGCCCCTGGCTGAATGGCAATGGCTGATTCAACTGAACCTCACCAGTGTCTTTCAGGTCTGCCAGGCCGTTCTACCGGCCCTGCGCCAGGGCCAAGGGGGCTTGATCATCAATGTCAGCAGCCATGCGGCCCGCCAGGCCTTCCCAGACTGGGGGGCTTACTGCGTCAGTAAGGCCGCCCTTGCATCCTTCAGTCGCTGCCTGGCGGAAGAGGAACGCTCCCACGGGATAAGGGTCACCACCCTCACCCTGGGTGCGGTGAATACGCCCCTTTGGGACAGTGAAACCGTTCACAGTTCCTTCGACCGCCGTGCCATGCTTTGCGTAGACACTGCCGCTGAAGCCCTTCTCTACTTGGCGCAGCAGCCCCCCTCCCAAGTTGTGGAGGATCTCACCCTTATGCCGTCCGCCGGCGCCCTTTGAGTCCCATCCATGACCGCCACCCTGCCTACCAGCATCACGACACGAGCCAGCAGCACGCCTGAGATGGCGCCCCTGCCGATCAGCCTGCGCATTAGCCAGCGCCTCGATGCGGCAGGGGCAGCCTATCTGGCTAACGACAACATCTCCGAGCATCTCCAAGACGGTGAGCTAGACCAGTTGGAAGTTGAGGTTGCCGGCAAGGTGCGGGAGCTGCTGCGCAGCCTTGTGATTGATATTGATAATGACCACAACACTGAGGAGACTGCCGAGCGCGTAGCCCGCATGTATCTCCACGAGGTCTTCAAAGGTCGTTATCATCGGCAACCCAAAATTGCTAGTTTCCCCAACGTCAAAAAGCTTGATGAGATCTACACAGTCGGACCGATTACCGTGCGTTCCGCCTGCTCCCATCACCTAGTGCCTATTCTTGGCAACTGCTGGATTGGCATCAAGCCTGGAGATCGAGTCATCGGTCTGTCTAAGTTTTCACGCGTGGCCGACTGGGTCTTCTCCCGCCCCCACATTCAGGAAGAGGCGGTAATGATTTTGGCCGACGAGATTGAGCGGCTATGCGAACCAGAAGGCCTGGCGATTCTTGTGAAGGCACAACATTATTGTATGAAATGGCGAGGAGTTAAAGAACCCCAAACCAGCATGGTGAATTCGGTAATGAGGGGTGATTTCCGCCATGACCCCAGCCTCAAGCAGGAGTTCTTTGAGCTGGTTAAGCAACAAGAGTCGATGCTCTACTGAGTCCGGAATTAACTAAGTCTTCGCAAGTCTACAAGCTGCTCTTCATTGTTATGGAGATCGATGTTAGTAAACTTATTCGTCATTTTACCTGAGATGACCTAAATGACTTAATGCAGACTCCTAAATCTCGCCTAGAGCCATGCATCCGCTCTAGGCTTTTTGTATGTCTACTGGGCAACGGCACGAATTGGGCCGATCGGTGCCGATGTCAGCCGCTGCACCGTACCGTTCTGATTGACCACGGCCACCACCATCACCTGCTGGCCGATATCAATGGCGGCGGGGACATAGGTGGTGCCCTGGGCCGTTTCAATCAACACCCAGCTGCGTTGGCCTGGGGCCAGACGGTACCAGTGGTAGTTCGCCTGGGGCACGGCGATGGCGGCATCGAACTGGGCTGTGGCCACTAGGAGTTGGCCCGCTTCCGCCTTGCCATTAAGCACCAGCTGCTGCAGGCCGTTGATCTGTTGTTGAACCGCCCCTTCTAACTGGATGTCGTTTGAGATCTCCTGGCGCATGATCTTGATCTGTTGCTGGGGATCGGCGGTGACCCCCGGTACGCACTGGAGGCTGGCCCCCACCAGTTGGCAACCGACCAAGTCCTGGCTCCAACCGGCCGTGGCGGGCCCGAACAGGCCCGTTCCCACCAGAAACGCCCAAAGGGCTGAAGTACGCAAGCGGGCCATCGGCGGGGCAAAGCAACTAGTCGAATCCTGACAGCTCGCTGCGGCGGAACGAGCCTGAGTTTTCCATAGGACTCTGGCTCCCTTCGCCCTTCTCCCCAATCCCTTCCCCTGAAGTATTTCGCTGAATCGTTCCCCTGATCGATCGGCGCGGCTAGTCCTGGCGCCAGGCTTCCACAGCTGCCACCAGCTCGACAACGCGGCCCAGGATCTTGTCGCCGGGAGCGCGCTCTAGGGCACTGGAGGCATCGAGACCATCCGGCTGGATTTGCTCCAAAATCGGCCCCACCCGTTCCGGTGAGATGCCGCCGGCAAGCCACCAGGGCAGGGAGGGCCTAAAACCAGCCAAGAGCTCGATTGGGATTGCCTGGCCCGTTCCGCCGAGCTGGTCTGCCACCCAGGCATCCAGCAGCAGGCCATCCACGACCCCTCCATAGGCCAGGGCCAGCTCCAGATCGGCGCCTGAGCGAATGCGCAGGGCCTTCCAGAGGGGTAAACCCAGGCGGCGCTTGAGCTCGGCGCAGCGTTGGGGCGATTCTTGGCCGTGCAGTTGCAGCACCTGATGGCCCTGGCCTGTTTCCAGTCCGTCAAGCTCGCCATCTAGGGGGTCGGCCACCACCAGAACCCCCAGGCAGGCCGGATTGGCGGCAGCCATGGCGGCAAACAGGGCCGGCCGCAGGGCTGGAGCCAGCCACCGCGGCGAGCTGGCCACGCCGATCACGCCGAGGGCCTGGATCCCCATGGCCGCCACGGCGGCCGCCTGGTCGTTCTGGCGTAGGCCGCAGATCTTCAGCCAGGGGGCCCGCGCCTGGGGTGGATGGGGAGGGATTGGGACCAGGTTTGGCGCGGGGCTGGCGGGCTGGTCAGCGGTCGGACGGGCTTCGGGCACGGGGGTGGCTCCACCAGGGCGGGCGGGCTGGTTCGCAGGGAAGTCTTTCTAGGATTAGGGCAACGGGGTAACAGGTGTGGGTGAAGGCTTTCAGCTCTTGCGGATCCGGGGCATTCCCCTGCGCATCCATCCCAGCTGGTTTGTGATCCTGGGCCTGGCCACCTGGCAATTTCAGGGGCTCTTCTCCCAGGAGCCCCTTCGCTGGCTGCTTGCGTTGGCCACGGCCCTGTTGCTGTTCCTATCGGTCCTACTGCATGAGCTGGGCCATTCCTTGGCCGCGATTGCCCAGGGCATCAAGGTGCGCAGCATCACCCTGTTCTTTCTGGGGGGGGTGGCCAGCATCGAGCGGGAATCGACCACTGCCCGGGGAGCCCTAATCGTGGCGGCCGCAGGGCCCCTGGTGAGTTTGCTTTTGGCGGCTGGGTTGATGGGCGCCAGCCACGGGGCCACCCACCTCTCGCCCCCCTTGGGCGCCATGGTCAGCCAGCTGGGAAAACTCAATCTTGTCTTGGGCCTGTTCAACCTCTTGCCTGGCTTGCCCCTGGATGGGGGCCTGATCCTCAAGGCCTTGGTTTGGCAGTGGACAGGTAGCCAACGCCGCGGCGTCCAGGTGGCCACGGCCTCAGGCCTGCTGCTCTCCCTGATGGCCATCGGCCTGGGCACCGTGGTGCTCCTGCGCAGCGGCAGCGACGGCGGCAGAGCCGGCGGCGTTTGGTTGATCATGCTCGGCTGGTTTGGCGTCGGCGCCGCCCGCAATCAGACCCAGTCCCAGGCCCTCCAGAGCGTTTTGCGGGATCTCAAGGTTCGCGATGGGGCCCGCCGCCGCTACCGGGTACTGGACCCAAGTACCAGCCTGCGCCAATTGAGTCGCCTCCGGCTCGCCGATCCCGAGGGGTTGGCCGATTGGTTGCTCGTCTGTGAGGCAGGCCGCTGGCGCGGCCTGATCGATGACGCCCCCCTGCAGAGCCTGCCGGTGCAGCGCTGGGACGATGAACGGATCGGCGACCACCTCCGGCCCCTGGCCGACATCCCTTCCATCCGCGACGACGCTCCCCTATGGCAAGCAGTTTTGCAACTCGAAGCGGCCAGTCCGCCCCGCTTGCTGGTGATCAGTGCCGCTGGCCTGCCCTGCGGCACGATCGAACGGCCCGAACTGGCTGAGGCCGTGCTGGCCAAATTGGGGGTGCGCCTACCGGAGCCGCTGCTGGAGGCAGCCCGGCGCCAGGGCACCTATCCGATGGGCTTGCCCCTGGCTGCCGTGGCTGAGGGCATGGTGGCGAGTGCCAGGCTGGTTGATTCGGGCGCGAAGCCCAAAGGCAATGGCCTAGTCCCTAGGCATGGTCAGGGGCTGGATTAAGTCCCCGAAGGGGTCTGGACCTGGCTCAGTCCCCTTCCGCCTGGCTAGATCTCGTCAGGGAAAGACCTTGAGTTTGCTGGCGATGCGCCTATGCAATTCTGCCCATTCTTGACGATCCAGCGGTTGTTCTTGCAGCGGGCCGCCGCCTAGATCGACTTCGGCCGCCCGGCGCAGCCGCACACCCAGCTCCGCCACTCCTTCGGGCAGGAGCGGCAGCTCTGGCGGAGGTTCCTGGAATAGCTGCGACCAGAGCTCCCGGGGGGGATCGATCAGCAGGCTGCCGTGCTGTAACAGCACCCCACGGCGCCAAAGCTGGGCGCTGCCAATTCGTTTGGCGCCGTTGCTATGGACCAGATCGGCGGCGCTGGATCTGGCAAAACAACTGCCGCTGTCACCCTCTGCCTGGCCCGTGCCGAAGCTCAGGGGTAGGCCCAGCTCGGCGAAGGTCCGTTGCAGCCAGCGGCAATGGTGGCGGTAGGCCTGGCGTCGATCACTGGCTGGATTGGGTTGGATCAGGGCGTAGGTGAGGCTGCCGCCATGGAGCACGGCCCGGCCGCCGCTCGGACGCCGCACGAGGCCAAGCTGGCCCTGCCCGGCGAGGGCTAGCCAGGCGGCGGGCAGATGGCGTTGGTGATAGCCCAGGGACAGCCAGGGCCCGGACCAGCTATACAGCCTCAGGCAGGCCTGGGGGACCCTCGCGGCCACGGCTTGGTCGAGCAGCAATTCATCGAGGGCCATCTGGAAGGGCCCGCTGCCCGCCAGGGGCGGAATCCAGCGCCAGGGGGTGGTCACGGCTGGAGGGGCAGGGGCCGCTGGGGCATGGGGGATGCTGGGGTCATGAGTCAGCTGCAGGGAATGGCCGCGGTGCCCTGGGAGCTGCTCCCGCTGATCCCCATGGGCATCATCGCCGGGCTGCTGGCCGGTCTGCTGGGCATCGGCGGCGGGCTGGTGTTTTCACCCCTGCTACTGGGCTTGGGTCTGGCCCCGCACCAGGCCCTCGCTACAAGCACCCTGGCGATCCTGCCGACCACCTTTGCCGGCAGCTGGACCCATTGGCGCAATGGCACCTTGCCGCTCCGTGGCGCGGCCGCGATCGGTTTCGGTGCCTTAGGAGGTGGCCTGCTGTTCAGCCACCTGGGCAGTGGTTTAGGGGGGTGGCTGCTCCTGGGCCTGCAGGCCCTGATGTATCTGGCCTTAAGCCTGGTGATCGAGCCTCGCAACCCCCTGCCCGGCCAGGACGGCACGGCAGGCTCCCTGCGGCTGGCTCCCCTGGCTCCCCTGGCTCCCCTGGCTCCCCTGGCCCTGGTGGGCCTGGTGGCTGGCTGCGCCAGTGGCATGCTCGGCGTCGGTGGCGGCCTGGTGATGGTGCCGCTGATGGTGCGGGGCCTGGCGGTCCGGGTTTACACGGCGATTCGTCTCAGCACCCTGGCCGTATTTGCTTCCGCGGCCGTCTCGTCCGCCACGTTCCTGGCCGATGGCCGCGGCAACCTGGCCATGGCCCTGGTGCTGGGGCTTAGTGCCGGCCTGGGGGCCCGCTGGTCAGCCCAACGCCTGCAGAGGGTCAGCGAGGCCCGGCTGGTCTGGCTGCTACGCCTGTTCTGCCTGCTGTTGGCAATCGATTCTGGGCGCCGGGCCCTTGGCTTGTTGCTGGCAAGCCCTTAGGCATGGGGGTCTGAAGCAAGCCTCCCGGTCCAGGCTACAGAAGGCGTTGGGTTGGGTTTCCTGGGCAGGGGTGGGCCCTAGTCAAGGGCCGTCCAGAAGTGGGGATCGAGGTCGTAGCCCAAAACAGTGGCCATGGCGGTGAGCTGGCCGCGGCAGGTGAGCCCCTGGCTGCGGCCCCAGGCCTCCAGGACGAACAGGCGATGGGTGATCCACAGCTCCAGGCTGGCGGGGGCAAAGCGGATCCCCTCGCTGCGGCTGAAGCTGTGGGGTAGCTGCATGGCCACATGGCGGCAGAGCTGGCCGCTGCTGCGCTCCAGCAGCAGGGTCAACCAGGGATAGTGGGCGTCGGCCCGCAGGCTCCAGAGCCGCAGTTCGGCAATCTCCGACGGCTCCCGCGGATCTTCCGCGGCCTGGGGCCAGGAAAAGCTGAGGCTCAGCTGGCCGCTGCGCTCTAGCAGCTCGGCCGGGGCTAGCTCCAGCCAGGGCTTCAAGACGGAAAGATCAAGCTGGCGCACGTGGTCAGCGCTCACCACAACCGTCTCGGGCTTGCCTAAATCCGGGGGTATGTGAACGGTGGACACGGGATCTGGGGACACTGGGTCTGGGGACAAGGCGAGCAGGCCAAGGGCGTGGGGCCAGCGTTGCCCGGCGGGTCCCTGGGGGTCAAGAGCTGTGACAGCCGGGGCCAGGGCGGTGGCCGGATTGGCGCCGGGGGCAAACAATGGTTGCGAAGACATTGCCGAATGCCCCCCATGGCCCACACCCTCACCCTGGCCGAAGTAGCGATTGCCCTGGTGGTGGCCGCCCATGCCGGTGTTCTGGCCGTTCGTCTGGCGGTGACCTTGCATGAGTCCTGAAGCCCTTGGCAGGATCCGATCGGCCTGCTAAAAGCAGGAGAACTTGGTTCGATTGAGCTTTGAGCACCCGCCGGCCCGCCCGATCAGCCCAGGGGAGATCCACTCCCGATAGCCGTGCGCAGGGCCGTACCCAGGCTGGTGCCCAGGACTCGAGCTCCAGGCGCTCCCCGGCTTGGCCCCATGACGGCAGCCTGAAGCGAAATGAAGCCGAGGTTGGTAGTTCCAAGTCAGTGAGGTCTTTCACCAAGCTGTTTGGTTTGCCCAGCTTTGGCGAGGGCCAGCCTCCT
Organism: Synechococcus sp. UW140; assembly: GCA_945875915.1. Classification (GTDB taxonomy): domain Bacteria; phylum Cyanobacteriota; class Cyanobacteriia; order PCC-6307; family Cyanobiaceae; genus BAIKAL-G1. The sequence continues at coordinate 41,727 of CAMCMT010000022.1, forward strand.
CTGGTGCCATCCGGTTATGGGCAGGGAGATGCTGCCAATGGGGTCTTGCCGTTGGTCCATCCCTCCAGCGACCAGCAGGAAAAGATTTGCAGTGCCATCGGTTTGAGCATCAAGGTGGGCTTGTCATTGGTGGCGGCCGTCAGTTTGGTGCGCCTGGCTGGGGCTTATCAGGAACGGCTCGATCGCAATGGCGAAATTACGGCCATCTTGGCGATTGAGCAGGCCAAGCTCAACAAGGCCGAAGATCGTTTTGACCGTCTTTTTGCCACCGGTGGTGAACAGCGCTTGATCCGGGAGCAGGATCAATGGAT
>CAMCMT010000023.1 GCA_945875915.1 Synechococcus sp. UW140
CGGTGGCGCCGTAGCAGGGTTGTGGCCGTGGCGCCGTTGCGCTGGATCTGCCTGATCTGGCGGGTGAAGTCCACGGGGGGCTGACCACGGGGAACAGGGGCGCAATCGTTGCGGCTCTAAGCCGACCCTGCTGCATGCGGCGCTACGGGATGCGTGGATCCGCACTCGTCAGGGCCCAACGATCGGCGGAGAATTGCCCAACCCGATCCAGCAACGCCGCGCCATGGCCTTCTTCGACTCTGAAATCGTGCAAGGCGAAGCCAAGCAGTTGTTTGGCGACTACCAGCAACTGATGCAGCTGGGCGGCGAATACGGCAAGTTCGATCGCGAGGGCAAAAAGCTATTCATCGTGAGGATGGAGGAGCTGATGGACCGCTACCGCGTGTTCATGAAGCGCTTCGAGCTTTCCGATGACTTCCAGGCCAAGCTCACGGTGGAGCAGCTGCGCACCCAGCTTGGCCAGTTCGGCATGACGCCAGAACAGATGTTTGAACAAATGCACCACACCCTGGAGCGCATGAAGGCAGACCTGGGAAAGGACTTGTAAGCAGATCTGAGCGGCTATCTGGTGGCGGGCAGCTCAGCCTGGCTCCCGGGCCTGGAAAGTCGCCTGCCTACGATCCGGCCCTGAGCGCTTGGCCGGGCCCTGATGGTGAACGACGCGTGGGGACTGCCCCCCTGGCTTGAGCGGGGCGTGGCGGATCTCTTCCCGGCGCCCCGGCCCCTTTCCCAAGCCGGCCCTGGCGAGGCCAGCTCCAGCGAGGCCCTTGCCAGCCGCCTGGTGGAGGCCGGGCGCCAGGGCCGTCCCCTGCGGGTGAAGCTCGGCATCGATCCCACTGGCTCCGACATCCATCTGGGCCACTCGATCCTGTTTCGCAAGCTGCGGGCCTTCCAGGACGCCGGCCATACGGCGGTGCTGATCATCGGCGATTTCACCGCCCGCATCGGCGATCCCACCGGCAAGAGCGCCACCCGGGTGCAGCTCACGGCCGAGGTGGTGGCGGCCAACGCCCGCACCTACCTGGCCCAGCTCGGCCAGGGCCAGCCCAAGGAGCTCTCCCTGCTTGATTTCGAGACCCCGGGCCGGCTGGAGGTGCGCCGCAACAGCGAGTGGTTGGCGGGTCTTGATCTGCCCCAAACGATCGAACTGCTGGGGATTTCCACCGTGGGCCAGATGCTGGCCAAGGAAGACTTCGCCAACCGCTACGGCTCGGGCACGCCGATCTCCCTGCACGAGTTCCTCTATCCCCTGCTGCAGGGCTATGACTCGGTGGCGATCGCGGCCGACCTGGAGCTGGGCGGCACCGACCAGAAGTTCAATGTGGCCATGGGCCGCGACCTGCAACGGCACTTCGGCCAGCGGCCCCAGTTCGGCATGTTGCTGCCGATCCTGCCGGGCCTTGATGGCGTCTTGAAGATGAGCAAGAGCCTGGGCAACACCGTGGGCCTGCAGGAGGATCCGCTCTCGATGTATTCCAAGCTCGAGAAGGTGCCCGATGGGGTGGTGGCGGAGTACCTCACCCTGCTCACCGACCTCGACCTGGCCTCCTTGCCCGAAAACCCCAGGGAACGGCAACGGGCCATGGCCCTGGAGATCACCCGCCAGCGCCACGGGGCTGGCGCCGCCTTGGCCGCCCAAGCCGATGCCGCCTCCCTGGTGGGTGGTGCCCAGGGGGCCGGGGCCGCCGCGGCCGAGGTGCCGGTCGCGTCCCTCGCCGATGTGAATTTCCCGGCCAAAGCCTTTTACCTGCTCAGCGCCGTGGGGATCTGCGCCAGCAGCAGCGAGGCCCGTCGCCAGATCCAGGGCGGCGGCGTCAAGCTGGATGGCGACAAGCTGGCCGATCCCAACCAGGAGTTCGCCACTGCCGCCGAGTTGGACGGCAAGGTGCTCCAGCTGGGCAAAAAGACCTTCCGCCGGCTGGTGGCCGCGGCGCCGGCGGTCCCAGGGGCCCCGCTGCAAGGGGCCCAGCCATGACCGACCCCTCTGCTGCCGCTCCTGCGCCCTCCAGCCCGGCATCTAATGGTGCTGCGGCTGCAGGGTCAGCAGGGTCAGCTTTAGCTTTAAGCCCAGCGGGTCTTGACTCAGCCAGCCTCCAGCCGCAGCGGCACCCCGCCGATGCCCTGATCCTGGCCCTCGACCGGCCCAATGCCGCCTCGGCCCTGGCCCTGGCCGCGGCGATCCCTGGGTTGCGCTGGGTGAAGGTGGGCCTAGAGCTGTTCAGCGCAGCTGGGCCCCAGGTGGTGGCCCAGCTGCGCGAGCGGGGCTTGAGGGTGTTCCTCGATCTCAAGTTCCACGACATCCCCGCCACCATGGCCGGCGCCTGCCGCAGCGCTGCTCGCCTGGGCGCCGAGTTGATCACCGTCCATGGCTGCGCCGGCAGCGAGGCCCTCGCCGCTGCCCAGGCCGGCGCCCAGGGGGGCGCCCAGGCCGCCGGTCTGGGCGCCCCCACCCTGCTGGCCGTCACCGTTCTCACCAGCTGGGACCCCCAAAGCTTTGCCAGCGAACTGGCGATAGACGACAGCATCGAGGCCTACGTGCCGCGCCTGGCCCGGTTGGCGGCGAGCGCCGGGATCGGCGGTTGCGTTTGCTCACCCCTCGAAGTGGCGGCCCTGCGGGCGGCCCATCCAGCCCCCTTCGCCCTGGTCACCCCGGGCATTCGGCCAGCTGGCGCGGCCCGGGGCGACCAGCAGCGGGTGATGACCCCAGCCCAGGCCCTGGCCGCCGGCGCCAGCCAGCTGGTGATTGGCCGGCCGATCAGTGCCGCCGCCGATCCGGCCGCGGCCTTTGCCGCCTGCTGCCAGGAGTTGCTTTCGGCCCAGAACCAGGGCGAGGTTGGGGGCCCGGATCCCGGCCTAGGCCGCCAGGGAGCTCTGGGGTACTAGCTCGGCGTAGAGACGCTCGAGGGCATCGATGTTGCGGGTGAGGGTGTAGCGCTCCAGCACCCGGGCCCGGGCCCGGCGCCCCAGTTCGGCCGTGAGCACCGGTTGGTCGCGCAGGACCGGCAACAGGGTGCGCAGTTGGGTGGTCACCCCCTGGGTGCTGATCACGATGCCGGCGCCGCCCTCTAAAACCTCGCCATCGGCGCCGGCATCAGTGGCCACGCAGGCGGTGCCGCTGGCCATGGCTTCAAGCAGGGCCAGGGACAGGCCCTCCACCAAGGACGGCAGCAGGAACACTTCGGCCACCCGCAGCAGGGCCACCCGGGTGGCGAGGTCGGCTTCGTAGCCCCACCAGTGCACATCCGGCTCGAGGCCACCGGTTTGTTGCAACGACGCCCTCAAGGGCCCATCGCCGACGATCACCAGCTGGCAGCCGGCCGGCCGGACCAGTCGCCAGGCCTTGAGGAGGGCCTCCACATTCTTTTCGGTGGCGACCCGGCCCATGTAGAGGAACACCCTTTTGCCGCCAAAGGTTTGGCGAAACCGGGCCAGGCTGGGGTCGTCCTGGGGGGCCGGGCTCCAGCAATCGGGATCGACGCCATTGGGGATTACAGCCAAGCGCGACTCCTTCACCCCCAGTCGGGCCAGCAGGTCGGCCTGGAGCTCCGAAAACACAATCACCCGGTCGAATTTGGCCAGGGACGGGGCGTAGAGCTGGTAGGTGAGTTGCTGGGTGCCAGCGCTGAGGTTGCGCAGGCTGGCATCAAAAGCTGGATGGAAGGTGGCCACCAGGGGCATGCCCAGTTGCTGGCAGAGGTCCGGCAGGCGGAAATCCAGGGGTGAAAGGGTGAGACTGGCGTGCACCACATCGGGCTGGAGCCGCTCGAGGGATTCGCGCAGTTCCCGCTGGGCCCCAGGCGAGGGGATCGTGTACACCTGGGACTTCATCAGGTAGGGCAGGGCCACCTCCGGGTCGTCGGCCTTCCAGGCGGCCGGTCTGGCGCCATTAACCGGCGTGGGGACGGAGGGGCGCTGGCCACTGATGTCCAGTTCGTCACGCCGTTGGGCCAGGCCCTGGGGGGTGTCGAAGTGGATGAAACTGATGCGATGGCCCCGTTGGCGCAGGGCTTCGGTCGTGCTCAGCCCGTAGGTGACATTGCCGCAGAAGGGAGATTTCTTGCCCAGCCAGGCAATGTGGGCCACTCGGCGGCAAGCTCAATCCAACAGAGACCTTAGCAGCGCTCCCAAGGCTTCTCCAGCAGGGCCGCCGCCACCGCTAGGGCAGCCAGGGCCCAGAGCACGGGCAGCAGGCCGTAGCGGCTCACCACTGCGCCAGCGAGGACCAGTGGCAGGCTCAAGGCCACGTTGATTAAATTGTTCTGAAGGCCGAATACCTTGCCTCGCTGACTTTCGGGCGTGTCCTCCTGGATCGTGGTTTGGGCCGGAATCGCCAGCAGGGCCGAACCCACCCCAAGCAGGGCGCAGAGGACCAGGGTCACCACCAGGTTGCCGCGCAGTTGGCCGAGCAGCACCAGGGTCCAAGCGATCGTGCCCAGGCCTGTGGAGGCCAGCACGCGCCGGTTAAAGCGATGGCCGATCTGGGCCACGGCCACGGCCCCCAGGGCCAGGCCCACGCCACTCATGGCCAGCAGGATGCCGAATTGGGTCGGGCCCAGGCCCTCGATTGCCGCCGCCAGGCTGATCGCCAGCACGTAGAGGGCCGCCAGCAGGCTGTAGAGCAGCACGAGCTGCAGCATGGCCATGCGCACCGTGGGCCGGTCTCGCAGCACCTGCAGGCCCTCGCCCATCTCGCTCCAGACGCTGGTGGTCGTGGTCGGCCGGGGCTGTTCTTCGATTTTGATCGTGGCGATCACCAGGGCGGCCAGGCCATAGCAGAGGGGCAGCAGCAGCACCTCGCCGTCGTGGATGCCGATGCCGGCCAGCAGCCGGTCCAGCAGGCGCAGCATCGGATCACCCAGGGCAAAACCCACGATCGTGGCACCCATGCTGGTGGCCTGATAGAGCGAGTTGGCCGCCAGCAATTGGTCTCCTGGCACCAGCAGCGGGATCGCCGCCTGTTCTGCGGGAGCGAAGAATTGGGCCAGGGCCGATTCACAGAAGGTGATGGCAAGCAGGGCCCAATAGCCCCAGTTCAGCCCTAACCACATCGGCCCATCGATCAGGCAGAAGGGAATCAGCAGGGCCATGGCGGCCCGCAGGCCGTTGGAGGCCACCATCACCGTGCGTTTAGGCCAGCGGTCGGCCCAAACGCCGGCAAGCAGGCCCAGGGCCATGGCCGGGATCGTGTTGGCCACGTAGATCCCGGTCGCCAGCAGGGTTATTAGCTGGGCTCGGCTATCGATGTCGAGCTTGATCGCGGCGGCGGCCTCGGCTAAGGCGCCGCCGCTGGGGGGGGTGTCCGTGACCCAGTACTGGGCGATCAGAAACACCATCAAGACGATGTAAAACTTGTCCCCCAACTGGCTCAGGATCTGGCCAAACCAGAGCTGGCGGAACTGGGGAATGGCGATGACCCCCTGGAGCCCGGAGGGACGAACGGTGCCGCTCAAGGGGTTCCGCGAAGGCGAGCCTCTGATGATGCCGCAGCGTCCGCACCAAGGGGTGTATTGGCGTTGAAGCATTGGCGCAGCAAGCTCCAAGAGCGCAGGTTGCGTCCCAGGTGTTCCCGGCTCCAGAGCTCCACCAGGGCCAGTAGCCGCAGCCACACCCCTTCAGGCCCCATCAGGCCGCCATCGCGGCGGCGCGGCAGGGCCGGCCGGGGCAGCCGTTGCAGCAGGGCCAGTTCCGAGGCGTTCAAGACCAATTGGGCGCCGGGGACCGCCCCCACCACAAAACCCTCACTGGGGAGCAGGCTGCAGCGCCAGTCCCAGGTGCCCACCGGTGGTTCTAGGGGCTCGCCGCTGCGGGCGCAGTGGGCCAGGGGCAGGCCGTAGCCCCCCAGGGCCAGCAGGTGGACGCAGCCCTGCACGGCGATCGCCAGGGCCTCCAGGCTGTCTTGATGGTCCTGGACCACCAGCTCGAGGCGGCCCAGCTGCATGAGCAGGTCTTCGAGGAGGCCTGGCACCCCCTCGCCGGTGGGCACCAGTTGGATGGTTAGTTCCGCCAGGCCCTGGGCGGCGGCCAGCGTCTCGAGCCGGCCGGCTAGGGCGGCGTAGTTGCGCACCACCGTCAGCTGGCGAACGCGCCGCAGGCCGCTGCCGCCTCCCACCTGCAGGCGCAGCAGGGCCAGGGGCACGGCGGCAGCCAGGGGGCTTTTGGGTTTGCGGGCCCCTGGCACGGCCAGGCGGCTGAGGCCGTCGCTGGCGCTGAGCAGGGTCAGCAGCCGGTCGCTTTCCCCCAGGGGCCCGCATTTCAATGACAGACCCTCGAGCCGCAACTCAGCGCCCAATGCTCATACTCCTAGGGGACGTCATCGCAGTGGGAAGGGCTGTCGTCGTCGGCGAGCGGGCCCCCTTGGATTGAGCCACCACCGTTCGGTCGCTGCCCCAGGCGTCGCTGCAAGGGGTGTCCCGGACCTCGCCCTGGTGGCGATGGCTAGGGCCCTAGTCGCCACGGTTTTGGTTCTGGCCATCGTCGCGCGGCTGGGGCGTCGATTCGGGGCGCTGGCCGAAGCTCTTGCCGGCCCGGATCAGGGCGACGCCGCGGCTAGTGCCAAGCCGGCTGGCCCCCGCCTCCACCAGCTCGAAGGCCTGCTCCAAGCTGGTGATGCCGCCGGAGGCCTTGACCGCCGCCCGGCCCCGGGCCAGCTGGCGCAGCTCGGCCACCTGGGTCACCGTCACGGCTGGCCCAAAGCCGCTGCCGGTCTTGAGAAAGGCCACGCCCACATCGATCGCGGCCGCCACGGCCAGCTCCAAGGCCGCAGGGGTGAGCTTCCCCACCTCCAGGATCACCTTCACGGGCAGGCCCAGCTCCACGATCGGTGCCAGGTCGGCGCAGAAGCGGCTGGCATCGCCATCGGCTAAGGCGCCGAAGTCGGGCACCACATCAAGTTCGTCGGCTCCAGCGGCGGCGGCCCATTCCGCTTCAGCCCGTTTGATCTCCGCCGGGATGGCGCCAAAGGGAAAGCCCACCACGCTGATCAGGCGGGTGGGCTGGCCGGAGCCACTGCGGGAACTCCCGCCAGATCCAAGCCGTTCCCGGGCTAGGGGCAGCCAGCGGGAGGCAACACAGACACCGGCGAAGCCGAAATGGCGAGCCTCATCGCAGCAGCGCAACACCGCTTCCGATCCCTGGTGGGGATCGAGCAGGGCATGGTCGATCAGGGGGGCGAGGTCAGGGAGGTCGCGCAAGCGGCTGGGGTGCCCGGGAGGGCGCGGTGGTGGATCAGGATTCTCGCGGTTGAATCACCCCATAGCCGCCGTGGTTGCGCCGATACACCACCTGGATGGTGCCGCTTTTGGCGTCGCGGAACACATAGAAATCATGGTCGATCATATCCAGTTGGTGCATGGCGTCTTCCAGGGCCATCGCCGGCATGGCGAAATACTTGCGCCGCACGCCCCGGTTGGGCAGTTCGGCCGTTTTGCCCTCCAGAAACGACCCCTCAACCGCTGCATCCACGACCACGCCTGCGGTGTTGGCTGTCTGGCTGGCGTTGTGACCAGCGCTGTGGTGGTGGTCGCTATGGCGCTCCTTGTGACGGCGCAGCTGGCGGCTCAATTTACCGGCCACCAGATCGATGCTGGCGTAAAGGTTTTCGCTGCTTTCCTGGGCCCGGATCACGGTGCCGTTGGCAAAGACCGTGACCTCGGCGGTTTGTTGGGGATCCCGCGGATTGCGGGCCACCGAGAGATGCACATCGGCTTCTTTAACCAGGCCATTGAAGTTGTTCAAGGCCCGGGACAACTTCTCTTCGGTGTACTCCCGTATTGCCGCTGTGACGTCCAGATTGCGGCCGTGAATCAGAAGCTTCATCCCTGTGCCTCCAGGAGTGGGGGATGGTCCAAGGCTAGGAACGGTTGGTGAGCGATCCCAAACTTGACGGAATCTGTTTCCAAATGGCGGGGCCCGTGCCCTTTGGCCGGGCCTGGGCCTGGCAGCAGCAGCTCCAGGCCCGCCTGCTGGCCGATCCGCTCGCTCCCGATGCCGTGGTTTTGCTGGAGCACGAGCCGTGTTACACCCTGGGCCGCGGCGCCAGCGAGGCCTTCCTGCGCTTTAGTCCAGACCAGCCGCCCGCCCCCCTGTTCCGCATCGACCGCGGCGGTGAAGTGACACACCACGCCCCGGGCCAGCTCGTCCTCTACCCGGTGCTCAACCTGCAACGCCACGGGGCCGATCTGCACCTTTACCTGCGCCAGCTCGAAGCCGTGGTGATCGACCTGCTGGCTGAGCTGGGTCTGGAGGGGCAGCGCCAGGAGGGCCTGACCGGGGTCTGGCTGGAGGGGCGCAAGCTGGCCGCAATCGGCGTGGGGGCCCGCCGCTGGATCAGCCAGCACGGCTTAGCCCTGAATGTGGACTGTGACCTGGGCGGGTTTGGCCCGATCGTTCCCTGCGGCATCGCCGATCGCCCGGTTGGGCGGCTGACGCAGTGGCTGCCAGGCCTCACCAGCGCTGAGCTGGCCCCCCGCTTGCTTCTTGCCTTCGCCAACCGCTTTGGCCTGCGGCTCCGTCCACCCAATGCCCCGGAGCGGCTTTTGGGGTGATAAGCCTGGCTTACTCACTGTTTCGCCGTGACCGACTTGACCGCCCTGGTGAATCCGAGGGGCCAGGCCGAAGTCCACTGGAGCGCCGACCGCGCCGATCGTTTGGCCCTGGCCCAGCGCGCCGACTGGAGCCACCTCACCGCTCTTGAGCAGCTCTGGCCCCAGTTGGCGGACCGCCATGGCGAGGGCCTGGCCCTGGACGCCCCCCACGCCAAGACGCCTGAGCAATGGAGCTTTCAGGCCCTTGACGGCGCGATCCTGCGGGCCGCCGCAGGCTTCGCTGCCCTGGGCGTGGTGCCGGGGGATGTGGTGGCCCTGTTTGCCGAAAACGGGCCCCGCTGGCTCCTGGCCGACCAGGGCCTGATGCGCGCCGGCGCCGCCGATGCCGTGCGGGGCAGTGGCGCGCCCCTGGCGGAGCTCAGCTACATCCTGCGGGATTCCGGGGCCAGTGCCCTGGTGGTGGAATCGGCGGCCCTGCTGGAGAGGCTCTCGCCCCAGCTCAGCGCGCGGGCGGGCCTGAAGTTTGTGGTGCTGCTTGAGGGGGCAAGCCCTGCGGCCGAGGCTCTTGCTATCCCCTGCCTGGGCTGGGACGCCCTGATGGAGCTAGGGGCAACCTCCCCGCTGCCGCCCCTGCCCCCCGGGGGCCCGGAGCGATTGGCCACCCTGCTGTACACCTCCGGCACCACGGGGGAACCCAAGGGCGTGCCCCTCAGCCACGCCAACTTGCTCCACCAACTCCACACCCTCGGCGTCGCCGTGGCGCCCAATCCGGGCGATCGGGTGTTGAGCGTGCTGCCGATCTGGCATGCCTACGAGCGAACAGCCGAATACTTCCTGCTCGCCTGTGGCTGCCGTCAGAGCTACACAACCTTGAAGCACTTCAAGGCCGACCTGCAGCGGGTGCGCCCGGATTACATGATCAGCGTGCCCCGCCTGTGGGAGGCCCTGCTGGCCGGCTTTGAGGATGCCCTTGCCGCCATGCCCCCGGTCCGGCGGCGCCTGCTGACGGCAGCCCTGGGCCTGAGCCGCTTCCATTGCAGCCACTGGCGCCAGGCCCAGGACCAAACCCTGGTGGCCGAGCCTGCCCTGGCCCGGTTGGCCGGGGGACTGCTGGCCCTGGTCAGCTGGCCGGGCCATCGCCTGGCGTCCCAGCTGTTCTGGCCCAAGGTGCGCCAGCAGCTGGCCGGAGGCTGCCTGGGCACGGCCATTAGCGGCGGCGGCGCCCTCGCCCCCCATGTGGATGGGTTCTTTGAGGCGATCGGCATCGAGCTGCTGGTGGGCTACGGCCTCACCGAAACCAGCCCGGTGCTCAGCTGCCGCCGCTCCTGGTCCAATCGCCGCGGCAGCTCCGGGCGCCCCCTGCCGGGCACCGCCATCAAGGTGGTGGATGCGGAGCGGGGCACGACCCTGGGCTGGGGGCAGAGGGGGCGGGTCCTGGCGAAAGGTCCCCAGGTGATGGCGGGCTATTACCGCAAGCCCGAGGCCACCGCCAAGGCGATCGATGCCGATGGCTGGTTTGATACGGGTGACCTGGGGCACCTGCTTAGGGACGGCACCTTGGTGCTCACCGGCCGGGCCAAGGACACGATCGTGCTCAGCAGCGGCGAAAACATTGAGCCCGGCCCCCTGGAAGAGCAACTGGTGGCCTGTTTCCTCATCGAGCAGGTGATGGTGGTGGGCCAGGACCGCCGCAGCCTGGGGGCCCTAATCGTGCCCCGGCTGGAATCCTTGGCGACCTATGCCGAGGAGCTGGGTTTGGCGCCGCCCCAGGCGGGGGCCGAGGGGGAAGCGGCCAGCGCCGAGGCGGCCTTGCTTAAGGCCCTCACCGGTCGTCTCAACCGGCGCCTGGCGGACCGGCCCGGGGCCCGGCCCGATGAACGGCTGGGTGGGGTGGCTCTGGTGGCGCCCTTCAGCATCGACAACGGCCTCCTAACCCAGACCCTCAAGCAGCGGCGCGATCGCATTGGCGAGCGCGACCGGGCGGCAATCGAAGCGATCTACGGGCGATGAGCCGGCAGACCGGGGCCCCTTAGGGACCTGGCTTGGTCACGGTGCGGCGATCCGGCCGTTGACCCCTGGTCGATGGGCTGACAATTTGAATGCTGGATTTTCTTTCCCATGGCCGACGGTTCCCTTTCGATCAAGCGCTCGATCACGGTGCGGGCCGTGGTTACGCCCCGCTGGAAGGAGGATGCCGAGCGGGAACTAAGCGCCGCGATTGCCACCAGCGATGGCCAGCTGGCCCAGCTCGAGCAGGAAGGCCAGCAGGTGGTCGATGAGATCCGCCGTCAGAGTGCCAACCCCCTCGATCCCCGGGTCCAGGAGCAGGTGGCCTCGGTGCAGCAACAGGTGGCCGCTAAGCGGGCCGAACTGGAGGAGCAAAAGCGCACCCTGCTGGAGCAACAGCGCCAGGTGCGCGAACTGGAGATGGAGCAGATTGTCGAACAGGGCCAGCTAGAAAGTTTCACCGATATCCAGGTTGGTGACAACCTGGTGGAGAAGTTGCAGGTGGCGATTGTGGTGCGTGATGGCGTTGTCCAAGCGATAGAGGCGGCTTGAGCGCTGCCCTTAAGGCACTGCACTTAGCTACCAACACTTGGCCCGCAAACCAGTTTTTGTTGATCGACCTGGGCTGGTGCCTGGGTCGTTTTTTTGTGGTGATTGCTTTTTAGAAAAGGCTATTGCCAGGGACGCATGCCGTCTAGAGTTTGGGGCGATTGGGGTTTGATGGGACATTGGATATAGGAGTGATGGCCTTTGCTAAGGGCTGCTTTGATGCTTCGCCCTGCCTGGCTTGCCAGGGGCAAACTCCCTATATTCAGAGACCATGTTCTTGTTCAATGTTGCTACAAGTCTTATCAGTAAGATGAAGTTGTCAGGCAAAGTCTGTGGTGCTATCGCTGATGAAACCTGCGCTATTTTGGTATTTCGAGCCATTGATTACGGCGCTAGGTGAGCCTGAGCTATTGACTTTCGCGTAGTGATTATGGTGATCTGTTCCAAATATTGCCTTGGTAGTGGCACTCCTGTGCTGGCTAGCCCTGGTTTTTAAGACTGCCTTGGCCCTTAGGCCACGCCCTTGATGCCCCTGTCGGTTTGCTCCTAGGGCTGTTTCCCATTTGATAACGGCCCCATGGACAGTGCCAAGTGGTCGTTAATTTGCTAAAATATCAAGAAATTAATCTCCTAAGGGCGATGTCTGAATGGCTGGTTTGGTCTGCTGTTGCGGCGGTCTGCTCCGTCGGCTGCGGCTTTTTTACGGCTCGCCAGCGCGGTCGCTTACGCAAGATTCAGGCGATTCGCTCCGTCACCATTGAAGAACTGCATGGTTTGCAGCAGGAGGTCGCCAAGGAGATCGGTGCCGGAGCCTATGGGGAGTCGGTAAAGCTTCAGGCCGATCTGGTTTGTGAGCAACCCCTGATTGCACCCTTTAGTGGGGAGGGGTGCATTGCCTATCAAAATGCAATTGTGGAAGTCTTTGAAGAGCTGGTTACATCAACTGATTCAGAGGGTAAAACCACGCGCTCTTGGCAGCAGCGTGAACGCAGTATCAGCAGTGAGGAGCGCCGTTGTAATTTTAGTCTCAAACAGGGGATCCTTAGTATTGCTGTTGATCCTGATGGTGCTGATATCGATCTTGTTGAGATTATTAACAGAATGGAACCTGGGCAATTTTCGCCACTAGGTGCTTCTGCTGGCATCGAAGGCGCTCCCGGCGTGGCCTTGCAGCTCGCTTCAACCTTAATTAATTCTAAGGCCGCTCGTGGGCAAGAACAGTCGTTTCGTTTAATCGGCTACCGCAGCCAAGAATCAATCTTTCCGGCTTCTGGATCGGTCTTTATTGTAGCAGAAGCTTCTGATTCTGGTGGTTCCCTTCGTCTGCGTCAGCCCATAACGTCTGGCTTGTTCTTGATCCGCAACAAGGGTGAGGAAGGCGTGCTCATGGGCTTGCGAAACAGCATTAATCTGTGGACGATAGGCTGGGTTAGTTTTGTTGTGATTGCGTTGATTCTAATGATTTGTGCAGTGCTTGGCTTAGGCTAATCAACTGCATATTTAGTGAGTAGAAACTTGCCAATGGCTAAATGCTTCTGTTGCGCAATGCAGGACTATGCTTCTATTGAATATTAGAGCAAGGACGCTGTGCATCCATTAATCTTGCTTGAGTATGGCACACATGGCTAGCATCTAGCAGCTATTTTTCTCTGCCAAACCACTTGATTTTCAGCTCATCGATCACTCCCGCTTCGCTCAACTTTAACATCGTTTGATTGATGGGTTCTCGCAGTGCGCTGTTATTTTGAAGCCCGAATCCATAATTGTTTTTTTGGAAAAGATTGCCAACGGTTAAAACTTATCTGGCCAAAGTTCTTTGATGTCATATTGGAGGATAGGGGAGTCATGGATAACGGTCTTTACCTTGCCATTTTTGAGAGCTGCTAAGCAGCTGGGAACATCTGGATAGAGCTGCACCTTGATCGTCTCCCCACTACCACTCAGTGCGCCTGTCAACCATGATTCGGCCGTGCTGCCTTCAATGGTGGCGACAGAATTGCCGTAAAGATCATCGGGACCATTGATTTCGCTGAGTGCAGCCTTAACTGTTAAGGCTGCACTCAGCGATGCTGTTAATAGGGAGACAGCAACCACACTGGCAAACATCCAAACCGTTGCCACAATGCGACCACCGGTTCAGACTGGTCCCTTGTTGTCAGCTCCGTCAACCAGGAAAATACTGATGGTCAACCAAAATGATTCACCGAGGCCAGAACTGTAGGCTTTCTGCCACATCTCCTCATTGACTGGATGTTCATATTTCCAAACGTGATGGGAGATGACGAACATCACCGAGAGGGCTACACCTAAGCCTGCCACTAGCTGTCATGTGAAAATATTGGATAGGATGGAGATCAGCACCGCGAACGTGCCGGCAGGCTTCTTAGGGACAAGAACTTGAAGACCTGATTCAAAAAATGGTTGGGAGAAATCAATGGATTTCTCTCAATCTGCCGTGATGCTCAAGTCAAGGCGCCAACGGCAACATCGGCTTGTTTGTTATTGACGGTGGCAACCATGCGATTGACACTCGGGACAACAGTGAAGCTACTGTCTATTTTTAGTTCGAGTGAAATCAGCTCCCATAGTTCTATGGAGTAACCAGCTCTGGCTCGAACTTTCTCAAAAGAAAAGGATTTAGTATGTCGGGTCATCACATTATCTGTTGGGCATGGACGAGTCCGCAGTTGACCAGGCTGATCGAGAAACAAAATGCAAGCGCCCAAGCCCTTAGGGAGGGCTTGGCTCGGTGCCGTAAATTTGTGCTATTGGCCAGGCGTTTTAGGTGCTGAATTAATTTCAAGACAACTAAAGGGGAATTATTTTTAAAGATTTGCAGATCTGCTGCGGATCTACAAGAGCCGCAGGGTTCTTCCGTCATAGGCGCTAAGTCAGCAGCAGCCTGCTTGGCGCTGCTGCGCGGCATCTTGTCGGGTTTAATCGATTGATTGCTTGTCCTTTGGGGCTTTTGTCTAGTTCGGTTTGGATCTGTGATAGCAAAGGAATAAATATTGGTTCTTCCCATTACCTATCTTTTGTCAGCTTCTGGTTTTGGTGCATTGGCAATGACATCCTTTTACTTGCATGCAACCTATTCTGGATTGATTTATTTAAGACTGCCCTGTTGTAACTCAATCGCTATTATGGCATGCAATTTCAACTGCTACATAGAGGACGCCTAGGGAGATTGCTCTTGCAAGTGAGCGCCTTTGAGGGTCCCGTAGATAGCGTTAAAGTAGCTTATGATCATTTCTAATGGGGCTGTGATTTGCATTATTTCTTGCCTACTTAGCGAACTTTGCTGCAATTGCTGTCTTGATTCAGCTAATGGCTTGTCTTATTCCTACGCATGGGACGTGATGCCTGCCAAGATAAGAACCCAGGCCGCTTTGCAGGCAGCATGCAAAAACTGATCAACCGCTAAATTAAAGTATCCTTTGCATTTGCACGTATCGATAATACTATGCAAGATGAACTCTGCGCCGCCAAGCCAGATGTTATTGGTTAAAAGTGAGACGACCAAGGCGTGGGTGCCAGCATGACCAGCCAGCCAATAGGTCCAGTGAACGCCAACAACAGAGGAGCCAGGGCATTTGCCTATGGCTAATTTATCTGTTTGCAGTGGGTAATCAGCGAGGCAATGCCCAAATAGCAACAGAATAAAAAGTGGGACGCCGGCAACCCCAATCATGATTGAATTGGATTTACTCCTGAGCTTAGCGTATTCAAGGATTAAGCTTGCTGATTATGTTATTTTAGCAAGCTGTCACCATTTGTCAAGCCCCTCCCCACTGGCCAATGGTGGGCAATCCAACGGTGCCATCGCCACTACTTGGTAGCAAATCACTGAGCATGCTTGACATTGGAGCTCTGATGGAGTGAGATAGGGAGTCAAAATAGTTTTCATTGCATGGCGACCCCTTACATCATTGCTACCCACAGTTACCGGGGAGGCACCGGCAAGTCTAATGTGACGGCCAATATAGCGTCGGAGCTTGCCCTTTCTGGGTTGAGAGTAGGTGTTGTAGATACGGATTTGCCCTCTCCTGGGATTCACATTCTGTTTGGTCAGGATGAGCCGGCCGTTACGATTAACGGTGTATTTGACCAGGAGTATGGCATTGAAAAAGCGTTTATAGATGTTACACCAGAGGGCCCAAGCTTTCTTGGTAAGATGTTTTTGCTGGCTGGCAGCCCTAAACCTTCGGACATTGCAAGGATTGTCAAGGAAGGTTATACGATGGATCAAATGATTGATATTTATCGTGGATTTATCAAGGCGGCTAATTTGGATGTTTTGTTGTTGGATACGCATCCAGGCATTAATGAGACGACCCTTTTTTCTATCACGGTTTCTGACCTGTTGATAATGATTCTGCGTCCCGACCGCCAGGATTACCAGGGTACCGCCGTAACCGTTGACGTGGCGCGTAAGCTAGGCGTCCCCGATTTAAGATTACTGATGAACAAGGCGTTAACAAGCCTTGATTGGCAGAGTATTAAATCTACAATTGAATCTACCTATCAAGCCCCCTGTTTAGGGATTTTGGCGCAAAATGATGACATTATGCGCTATGGAGGCAGCGGCTTGTTTTCCCAGCAGGAGCCTACCCATCCATTTACGGTCCAATTGAAGGCTGTTGTTTCCCAATTGCTGCCCTTGATCAAGGCTTGATCCCTCCATCCCAACCCACCATTCTTCCTAATTAATCATCATGATGAATATGTCCCTGCTATTATTTGATCTTTTTCTTGCCAAGCCCCCCACCAATGCAGCAGAAACCTCCACGGATTGGCTGGCTGTCAGTTCTGTGACGATCCTGTTTACCATTTTAGTACTATTAACCCAGTTTGCGCCAACTATCTTAGAATTTATCAATAGACATGAGTCTAAGCTTTCTAAAAAGTTTCTTGATTTACCCATCGCCCTGCGGTCTTTTTCATCCGGATTGGCAGTGGCCTACGTGTTGACCATGCTAATTCCTGAGTATCAAGTCTTTAATGAAAAAGTCACGTATGGCTGGATTAATGCCTATAAATTATCGCTTTTTGGCTTGGTTGCCTACAAGGGTATTCAACATTATTGCCTTTTAGTTGCTAATAAAAGCTCCCAATCCATGGGTGAGTGGGGCTTTGTTAAGTCGCGGCAAGAGGAAAAGTTGTTGGGTTTTCGGGTGTCAACTTCGGTTTTTGCAGTGTATGCCTCGCTAATCCTTTTGACCCTTCCCTACCAGCTGACATACTTGAATGGTCCTGCCGATAAACTCCTCTATCTGTTGACCTTTGTAATGCATCTTGGCTTCAATATTTTTGGTTTGTTTGAGGAAAATGAAAAGCACTTTAAGCGGCTTGTGCCCCCTGTCGTTATTACTGTGCTTAGCGCCTCACTGGTCCTCACCCTGTTTAATGTTTTGTCAACGGCCTTGCTGCTTGGTTGCCTGAGCGTATTGGCGGGCATTATTCTTTATAATGTTTTTAAGAACGAGCTGCCTTCCGCCGGGAATTCTTCGTTTGCTTGGTTTGCAATTGGCGTCTTTATCTTTGTCAGTGTTGACACGTTGACTGTGCGCAGCTTACATTAAAAAGCTGTTTTTGCTCTCTAATTGCCTTTCAGGCGGTCCCTAAGACTGCCTGACTGGCTTTTGAGTTTTTGAAAGATCGGATCGCTTTCGATGCTATCTACTTCTTTTGCTGCTCTGGCATGATCGATCTCGATCGTGAGGAGTTGGATTTTGTCTTGCAGCTCTGCTTCCCGAGCTTTGATTCTTGCAAGCATGGTTGCAAATTCTTTTCTTGCTGCCGTGACAGTGGCATCATCACTGATTTTCTCAATGTTAATTTGGGATTGAACACTTGCCAGGTCACCGGCGCTGATTAGTCGTGTTAAATAGCTGAATTCGTTGATATACTGGAGCATGGATCTCGATCGTTTTGTCAGTTCCTTGACCAAGGAATGTCTTGCCTTCGTGTCGTTATCGATCAGCTTGAGTGCCTCTTCGTTTTCCAGGCCAACTAGCAGAACATTATTGCCTTTGGCAGAACAGGTCGCTGACCGACGAGTTTCACCAAATAGCGTCATCTCGCCAATCACGGCGCCTGGCTTGAGGGTGGCAACGGTGGTGCTCTCGCCTGATTGATTTTTAATCGAAACGGTCATTTCACCCTCTTCAAGCACATAGATTCGATCGCTGATCTCGCCTTCTTGGACTAGATCCTCTGCGTCGTTTAGGGTGATACATTGACCCTGCTCTTTCGCGCCATTGCGGAGGAGTATGGCAAGGTCACTGCCTTGGTCGGGCGTATTGGCTGTCGCCGGTTTGCATGGTGGCAACATGCCTTGATTCCCATGGTCTAGAATTAGGTCTATTATAGGGAAAATCAGTCCCCCAATGATTGCTCTGCGCATTTCTTTACTTTTTCTGTTGCTGTTAGTTACTTTTCCGTTAGGCAAGGCGAAGGCTCAGGCCAAGGGTTCGCATCTTCGTTGGCTGCCAAGTATGCGCATTGTGCGCCTGTTGATCATCGCTCGCATGGCCAAAGTAATTGAAGTTGATTTTCTTCATTTAAGTGGTGATCTTGTCGCTTGGACGGCGCTAATTAATGCAGCGGCTATTTCCTTGCTGGTTTTAGATCTAACCATTGATTATAGCTGGATGGTGATGCATGCTGTTGGTGGGGCGCGTAATACGCCGCCAAAGATATTCCGTGAGTTGTTTTTTCTGTCCGGTTGTTCGGCAATTATTGGCTATACTCTCTATAGCAGCGGTTCGATCAGCGGCTGGGGTACGGCTGCTGGTGCTTCCGTATTGGCCTTCGTGATTGGTCCTGGAACTAGTAGCCAGTTGCAAAATCTTGCTTCGGGGTTGTCTATCCAACTTGAAAAGCAATTTGTGGTTGGTGATTGGGTTGAATTTGAGGGAATTCTTGGTCAGGTTACCTCTATTTCCTGGAGTAATACCACCCTTCTGGATGATCTTTCCGACCGTACAGTTTGTGTCGCAAACTCTAAGATTGATCAGGCAATTATTGTTAACCATTCCAAAGCTGCCCCGGCCTTCAAGGTACTGGTTGAGGTGGGGCTGCCCTATGAGATGCGCCCAGAGCTTGCCCGCGAATTGCTTGTGGAAACTGTTCATTCCCATGCCAATGTCTTGTTGACTAGGCCCATTGAAGTGGTGTTGAAAACATTTAATGCCTCGTCAATAGATTATGAGTTATATTTCTATATCCGTGATTACGCTAGGCGTCATCAAGTTCTTACGGACGTTCGTGCCCGTATATGGTACGCGGTGCAGCGGCGAGGTTTCTCGATCCCGTTCCCGATCATGGACCTACGGCCCATCGGTGGTGAGCGGCGGCTTGCCCATTCCGAGCTCATAAATCAACGTCAAGAATGTTTTGTGGCCCTGCGTTCCCTGGCCCTATTGACGCCTTTATCAGATAGGGAGTTGCAATGCTTAGCAGACTCTGAACGGGTCATTATGTACGGCGTGGGTGAATTTATTATTGGCAAGCAGGACGCTGACCGCTCCATGTTTGTCTTACTTTCCGGCGAATGCGGTGTGATGGTGGCGGCTGATCCCGATGATGGTTCTTTGCGTCAGGTGGCTACCCTTGTAAAGGGAACCCTGTTTGGTGAGATGTCTGCCTTTACGGACAGTCCCCGCAGTGCTTGTATTGTTGCCAAATCGCCTGTATCCGTATTGAAAATATCCCAATCATCGATTCAACAAGTCTTTGTTAAAAATGAAAAGGCACTTGAGGGTATTGTTGAATTAATAGCCAGGCGGGAGGCCGGTCTCAAGGCGTTCACGGCCACGCAAACCCGTGACCTTGAAGAGAGTCTCTTGGCCCAGATGGGAACCACCCTGCGGCGCTTTTTGGGCTACGGGGCCGATGCTTAGGGTTAGGCCCACCTCGACGCTTTTGTGGGGCTGAATTCCAGCGACTTGATGGCAGCCCGGGCCGGGGCTCGCCGGTTTCTGTTTTCGCGCATGTCCTTGGGGCTGTCCCTGGCCGTCTGAGGCATTCCTATGTCATTGAAGGATCCGGTGGTTTGACCAGGAAATTAAGCCAGGTTTTGGTCTGCCAAATAAAAAGCCGCCTCTCGGAAGAAGCGGCTCTATGACAGGGATTTGCCGTTGTTCCTGAATCGGAGCGACAGGATTTGAACCTGCGACCCCCACTACCCCAAAGTGGTATTTCTTGCTCAAGATCCATTGGTGTAACTGGCTTTTTGTGAGTGTAAATTTTTCCCTTGCCTACTCCTTGCCTGCTTGCCGTTGCCGCCGTCCTGGTCTGCGGATCGCGCCAGGCTTGCCGGGCGTCTCCTGCTGCTCGTTTTGCTGGTCACTGTGGTGAAAGCCCCCAACCGGGCTCGGGGGTGCCAATTCCTCCTGGTGGCCATGGACAGCTCCTGGGATGGAGGGCTCCAGGCCGGTCGACCTGAGCCCCGTCCTGCTGCGAAGGCCTGCTTGCGCCTGGGCTCCCAGCAGCCCTTGCCCCATTCCAGCTGGGGCCTGGGGTTGGTTGCTATGGCTTTGATCGCTTCCTAGGTGGCTGGGCGAGTGAACAGCACTTCTATTCATTGCATGCATGATTAGACCGGCCACCCGTTAGCCGCTTATGCAGGAGTACCGATTCCTGCTGACAAATCGCTCTGATTAGACGATGCTGCTGGCATGACAGCTACGCCCCCTCGAGGCCGCCAGAAGCTAAAGCCCGGTGCCGTGGTGCGCTGTCGCACGCGCCGTTACCTGGTCGAGGACGTGCAGGCTCCCCAGGACGCTGGCGGCGACACGGTTGTGTCCATGGCCTGCATGGAGGATGACGCGATTGGCGCCCGGCTGACGGTGTTCCGGGAACGGGAAATCGACTTTGAGCTGCTGGGGGAGAGCAGCTGGGATGCGGTCGCCCAGCGGGGGTTCGACCAGCCGAAGCAGTTCGCCGCCTACCTCAACACCCTCCGCTGGAACTGCGTCACTGCCACGGACGCGGAGCTGTTCCAGGCCCCCTACCGGGCTGGCATCGATGTGAAGGCCTACCAGCTGGAGCCCCTGCGCAAGGCCCTGCAGATGCCTCGGGTGGGCCTGTTCATCGCCGACGACGTGGGCCTGGGCAAAACGATCGAGGCTGGCCTGATCCTGCGGGAGATGCTGTTGCGCCAACGCATCAAGCGGGTGGTGATCAGCTGCCCGCCCTCGGTGCTGCGCCAGTGGCAGGAGGAAATGGCCAACCGCTTTGGCCTCGCTTTCACCGTGATGGACCGGGCCTACGTGGCCAAGGTGCGGCAGGAGCGGGGCTATGGCACCAATCCATGGAGCACCCACAGCCGTTTTCTGATCTCCCATGCCCTGCTGCGCAACTCGGAATACTCCGCTCCCCTGCGGGTTTGGCTGGAGCAAGGCAAGGGCGGGGAAGATCAGGCCTCTGTCCAGAGTTTGTTGATTCTCGATGAGGCCCACAATGCGGCGCCGGCCAGTAATTCACTTCGCTATGCCATCGATTCAGGATTGACCCGCAGCCTGAGGGATCTGGCGCCCCTGTTCGAGCACCGAATCTTTCTGTCTGCCACACCCCATAACGGCCACAGCAATAGTTTCACCGCCCTACTGGAACTGCTCGATCCAGCCCGATTTGTGCGGGGCGTTCCCTTTGAGCCCGGGGATCTGGACACGGTCCTGGTGCGTCGCCTCAAGGACGATCTGCGTCGCATCGGCGAGGAGTTCCCCGAGCGCATAGTCGAGGCCTTCTCCGTGCCGAAAGGAAGCCTGCCGGCCGACACCCCGGAGCTGGAGCTCTCACGGTTGCTTCAGAAATACCGCAAGCAGCGGGAGCAGCGGTTGATTCAGGGGGGAGCGACCAAGCGACAACTCAATGCCGATCGGTTGGTGATCACCAACCTCCAAAAGCGGCTGCTGAGCTCGATCGAAGCCTTCGCCCGCACCCTCAAGGTTCATCGCAGGAGCCTCGATCAAAAGCAGGAGCAACGCCGCGAAGCCTCGGCCGCCAGGGGAATGCCCTTGGAACTATTGCTCGGTGGTGTGGAGTGCGACAGCGGCCTGGCTGAGCTCACGGAAGAGGAGCTGCTCAACCTGGAGGAGGCGCAAACCCGAGCGGCCCTGAGACAAACCCTTGAGGCTGACCAGAGCGATCTGACCCTGCTGGAGCGCATGGGCGAGATCGCGGAAGCCAACCGCAACAGGCCTGATCCCCGGATCAAGCTGCTGGAGACCTTTCTGCGCACCCACCTTTGTCCCGATCTCGGGGAGGCCAACGCGGTGTGGCAGCCCACCCGTCTGTTGATCTTCACCGACTATGTCGATACCAAGCGCTACCTGGAGCGCCAGCTACGCGAACTCCTGGGCGATGACGATGCCGATCGACGCCTGGCGTCCTTCACCGGTGGCATGGGCGAGGACACCCGCGAACGACTGAAGGCCCAGTTCAATGCCGATCCCGAGGACGAACCCCTACGGATCCTGATTGCCACCGATGCGGCCCGGGAGGGGGTGAACCTGCAGAACCACTGCAAGCACCTGATCCATTTCGACATCCCCTGGAACCCCAGCAAGCTGGAGCAACGCAACGGTCGCATCGACCGCAAGCTCCAACGGGCTCCCCAGGTGTGGTGTCATTACTTCGTGCTCGAAGACCGCCCCGAGGATCGGGTGATGGATGTGCTCGTGCGGAAGACGGAGGTGATCCGCCAGGAGCTGGGGTCCCTCTCGCCCCTGGTGCAACGCCAAGTGGATGAGGTGCTCGAAGGCGGCATCGACACCGACAACAGCGATGCGGTGCAACAGCAGCTGCTGGCCATGGATTCAAAGGCAACCGATCGCGGCGCCCTGCTGGACCGTGCCCGGGAGGAGTTGGACGCCAATCGGCGGGTGACGTCTTTGCAGCACCAGCAGGATGAATTGCGCCAGCTGCTGGCCAAATCCCACGACTGGCTGGGATTCGATGACGATCCCTTCCGCGAGGCCCTCAACTGCTCCTTTGACCTGTTGGGAGTCGGTGGCCTCAAGGAAGGGCTTGATGACCAGGGGCAACCCTGTTGGCGCCTAGACCATCCCGAAACCCTCGCGGCGGGCAGCAACGACCGCAGTTGGGACCACACCCTCGACAGCCTGCGAGGCCACTGGGACCGCAAAACCCCGCTCTGGCAATGGCGCCAGGAGAATCCGGTGCGGCCCGTGATTTTTTCCGACCCGGGACGCCTCAATGCCGAGGCCGTTCACCTGCATCTGGAGCATCGCCTGGTGCAGCGCCTGCTGAGTCGCTTTCTCAGCCAGGGCTTCCTGCACCACGAATTGAGCCGGGCCTGCGTGTTGGCCAGCCGGGATCCCCAACCCAAGGTGCTCGTGCTGGGGCGGTTGTCCCTGTTTGGCCTGGGGGCCACCCGGCTGCACGATGAATTGATCAGCGTGATTGCCGATTGGCATCCAGGCGTTGATCGGGCGGCTGCACTCCAACCGCTGGGCGGCGATCAGCGCCAACAGGCCTGGGCGCTGCTGACCCAAGCCATGGCCGATGGTGGTATCCAGGCGATTACAGGCGAGACCCGCCGCCAACTCCAGGCTGAAGCGCCTGCGGATGTGGAGGCGCTCAAGCCAGCCCTCGATGGGGCTGCCAACCAGGCCTTGGCTGCCGCAGCGGAGCTGCTTAAGCAGCGGGGGGAACTGGAGGCTGCCGCCTTGCGCGACGTGCTCCGCAGCCAGCGCAAGCGCATCAACGCCACCGTGCGGCAACGCAACCAGGATCTGGCCAAGCTCGATCGCCGGGTCGCTGTTGCCGATCCCACCGGCCTGATTCCAGGACTGGATGACCAGTTGGATGTGCCGGCCCTGGATCTCCAGAAACTCTCCAACCAGGAACGCAAACAACTGGCTGCCGACCAGAAACACTGGCAACGGCGGCTTGAAGTGATTGAAACGGAGCTGGCCAGCGAACCCAAACGCATCCAGGACAGCTACCGCGTCATCACCCACCGGCTGGAACCGGCCGGGCTTGTGTACCTCTGGCCGATCAGCGGCTAAGCCATGAAGCCTTCACTCTCGGCGCCATGGGCTCCCCATTACGACTACAGCGATGCGCTGGTGAACGACCTCTGCGTGGTCGCTGACGCCCGGGCGCGGGTGGGGTTGTTGCCACTGCCAGCAGATGAAAGCTTGCGGTTGCGCCACGCGGCCTATCAGCGCAGCACCCGTAGCAGCACTCGCATCGAAGGCAACCCTCTCGATGACCAGGCCGTGCGCGTGGCGATTGCAGCCGCTGATCGCGAGGGAAGCAAGGCCGAACAGGAGGTTCGCAACTACTGGCGTGCCCTCGACCGTGTGGAGGAATGGGCCCAGGGCAGCAGCCCCCTTAGCGAGGCCTGGATTCAGGAACTGCATGCCGTGGTGATCGTGCGGGGGCGGGGCCGCAGGCGACAACGAACGCCCTACCGCGACGATGAAGTGCCGGTTGTGGACACCGTCAGTCGCCGGATCGATTACGCCCCACCCAGGCCAGAGGATGTGGGCCCGTTGATGCAGCAGCTCTGCCAGTGGTGGCATGCCAGTGAGATGGTGCCACCCCTGATCCGGGCCGCCTTGCTCAGCCATCGCTTTATCTCCATCCACCCTTTTCCGGATGGCAATGGCCGCTGCGGGCGCTTGCTGGCTACGGCAGCGCTGTGGCGCAGCGGCTACGCCTTCCGGGGATTGCTGAGCTTCGAAGAATGGTTTGCGGCTGATCGGCAGAGCTACTACGCCGCCCTGCAATTGGGCTGCCCAGTGAACTTCTACGAGGGCCGCCACGACCCCGATCACAGCCCATGGCTGAGCTACTTCTCCCATGTGATTGGCCAGGCGGCAGTGGACCTGGCCGCAAGAGCAGAAGCTCTTCAATCCCGCCAAGCGCAACCGGATCCCCACCCATGGGAAGGGCTCGACCGCCGCAGTCAGCAGCTGCTCACCCGATTGCGAGCCCGCGTAACAGCCGGCGAGGTCGAGGCCGCGCAGTTCAAGCCCGGCGACCTGGAGGAGTGGTTTGCGGTCTCACCAACGACAACTCAGGAATGGCTGCGCGACTGGCAGGCAGAGGGTCTGCTGGAACCCGCGAAGCCAGGTCAACGCATTCGCAGTTGGCGGCTCTGCGAGCCCTGGCTGGGGTGGGTCATAGGCCAACCGCACCAACGGGAATAGAACAAGTGAATCTGAGCAAAACCACCACCCCTCGCCAAGACATCCCAGTTAAGGCATGCATTAGGGCTAAGCAATAAGCCAAGTCATCATTCAGCGTTAGCACCCATTTCTCGCCTCCATGCCCCGCCGCCCCCCCACCACAGACCCCGAACTCAGGGCCCACCAGGAGTGGCTCGGCTACCTCCAGCCCGTGGGCCTGGTGGTGGCGCCGGCGGCGATGGTGGATGCCGGCTGGGTGGTGACCCGCAGCGGCAGCGATTGGATTGGGCGGCAGGACCGTTATCGCCAGGCCCTTGAACCCCTTGGTAGCCCCGATGGGGATGGGGCCGATGGCGATGGCCTGGGTGACGAGAGCTCGGTGGGGGATGCCTTCGAAGGCGATGGGCTGCGGGGTTTCCGCGAACTCGAAAGCCTGCTGGTGGATCAGCTGGGCTGGCAAGCCGACCAGCTGGGCCGCACCCCTGAGCTGATTGATGCCTACAGCCGCGATCTGCCGGAACTGGGTGAAACCCTCAAGCCCTCGGCGGTGGTGGCAGCGGCCTCGGGGGGAGGGGCCCAGCTGTTGGTGTGGGAACTGCCCCTGGGGCTGGCCCTGGATCAGAAACAGAGCAGTGGCACCCAGCTCTGGCGCGCCAGCCCGCAAGAACGGTTTGAGCGGTTGCTACGCGATAGCGGCGTGGAGGCAGGGCTGCTGTTTAACGGCAGCCAGCTGCGGCTGGTGGTGGCCCCGAAGGGCGAGAGCTCGGGCCATCTCACCTTCCCACTGGCCGACCTGGCGGAGGTGGGCGGCCGCCTGATGGGCTCAGGGCTGGAGTTGTTGCTGGGCCAGAGCGCCGTGTTTTTCAACCCAGCGGGCACCCGCCTGGGCGATGTTCTTAAGGCCAGCCGCCACTTCCAGGCGGTGGTGAGCAATGCCCTGGCAGACCAGGTTTTGGCGGCCCTATGGGACCTGCTGCGCGGCATCGAGCAGGCCGACCAACTCAGCCAACGGCAAGGCGGCAGCCTGTTGGGCCCGATTGCCGACAGCGAGCCCCAGCAGCTCTACGGCGGCCTGATCACGGTGCTGATGCGGCTGGTGTTCCTGCTCTACGCCGAAGACGAGGCGCTGATGCCCAGCGATCCGGTGTACGAACAGAATTACAAGGTGAGCGGCATCTTTGAGCGGCTACAGCAGGACGCCGCCGAGTACCCCGACACGATGGACCAGCGCTACGGCGCCTGGGCCGGACTGATGAGCCTCTGCCGGCTGGTGTTTGCCGGCGGCGGCCCCAGCGAGGGTTACCTGCCGGCTCGCAAGGGCCAACTGTTTGATCCGGCGGCCTATCGGTGGCTGGATACGCCCTGGATCAGCGATGGCGTGGTGCTCTCGGTGCTCAGCAATTTGCTGGTGGTGAAGGGGGAGCGGATCAGTTACCGGGCCCTGGATGTGGAGCAGATCGGCTCGGTGTATGAGGGGATCATGGGTTATGCGGTGCGGCGCCTGGCGGGCCGCTGCATCGGCCTAAAAAGCAAGCCCCAGGGCGCCAAGAAACAGATCACCACGGCGGTGGATCTCGACGCGCTGCTGGAACTGCCTGGCGCCAAACGCAAGGCCTGGCTGGAGGAAGAAGCGGGCACCAGCCTGCCCGCCAAGGCCGCCACGGCCTTGAAAGAGGCGCGCAGTGAAACCGACCTGCTTGCTGCCCTGGCCCCGCGGCTGGATCGCGACCTGTTTGAAGGCCCCCAGCCGGCCGGCAGCCTGGTGTTCCAACCCACCGAGGAACGGCGCCGCAGCGGCAGCCACTACACGCCCCGCTCCCTCACCCGGCCGATCGTGGCCGAGGCCCTGCGGCCCTGGCTGGAGCGCATGGCTCACCAGCCCAGCGCTGAGCAAATCCTGGCGTTGAAGATCTGCGATCCGGCCATGGGTTCGGGGGCCTTTTTGGTGGAGAGCTGCCGCTTCCTGGCCGAACTGCTGGAGCAGGCCTGGAGCCGCGACGGCCTACCCCAGGCGTTGCAACCTGGGGGCCGCGCCCATGGCGAAGAGCCGCTGCTCTATGCCCGCCGCCTGATTGCCCAGGGCTGCCTCTATGGGGTGGATAAAAACCCCTTTGCCGTGAATCTGGCGAGGCTGAGCTTGTGGCTGGTGAGCCTAAGTAAGGACGCACCGTTCACGTTTGTGGACCACGCCCTGCAATGCGGCGATTCCCTAGTGGGCATCGAGCGATCCGAGATCGAGAAGGCCCTCAAGGGCGCCAGCCGGCAGCGCGAGATCCAGATGGCCTATCTCGATCAGGTGCGCCAACAGGAGGCCAAGTGCTTCGCCACGTTCCATGCCGACAGCCGCAGCGATGCCGACGACGCTCAGAAGCGCCAGGCCCTCGACGATCTGAACGCCAGTACGGCCTACCTGCGCACGGTGGGCGACCTGCTGGTGGCGGCCTTCTTCAACGGCAAGAAGCCGAAGGATCGTGAGGAGCTGAAGAAGCTGTATCTGGAGGCCACGCTGCAGCACAGCACAGCCCAGGAGCTGGAAGAGGAACTGGCCGAACCGCTGGAGCGACTGCGTGAGGGCGAGAAGGGGATACAGCCGCTGCACTGGCAACTGGCTTTTCCTGATGTATTCGGACGGGCTCTAACGGGATTTGACGTATTCGTGGGTAACCCGCCCTTTGCAGGCAACAACACCTTCATTCAGGGCTATCCCGACGGTATTCTGGACTGGTTCAAACAGCTTCACCGGGAAAGCGGTGGACAGTGTGACCTAGTTGCTCATTTTTACCGCCGATGCTTTCATTTCCTACGAGTAGGCGGTTCTCTTGGCTTGATAGCAACAAACACCATTGCCCAGGGCGACACCAGAGCCTCGGGATTGCGATGGATCTGCCTCAACGGCGGCTCTATCTATGCCGCACGCCGTCGCTATAAATGGCCCGGCATAGCTGCCGTAACTATAAGTATCGTCTATGTACACAATGGAGAGTATATCGGCAAAAGGTCTCTTGATTCCCTGCCTGTAGAGAGGATCACCGCTTTTCTCTTGTCCCAGGGTGGGGACGAAGATCCGAAGCAGCTGACTGCCAATTCAGGGTTTTGCTTCTCTGGAAGCCACGTAACTGGATCTGGATTTACTTTCGAAGACTGTGAAGATGCTGACTATGACACGCCAGGCACCCCATCGCCGGTCGCGAGAGTAGAGAGCCTAATCGAGGCCAATCCAGTGACCAGAGAGGCAATTCACCCGTACATTGGGGGTGAGGAGATAAATAGCAGCCCGACTCATGCCTACTGCAGGTATATTATAAATTTTGGCGACATGGAAGAGGCGGAATGCAGGAGAAAATGGCCAGAGCTAATGAATATTGTAGAGAAGAAAGTTAAGCCGAGCAGAATGCTAAATAAGCGCGAATCCTATCGTAAATACTGGTGGCAATACGCAGAAAAGAGGCCAGCATTATACGCACAATTGCAGAACTGCGAGCATGTGCTTATGCATTCGTTTACATCGAAATATCTTCAGTTCGCTCGCCTGGGGACGGGCATTGTCTACGCTGCGCCTCATATTGTAATCACGCTGCCTGGCTGGCAATACTTTGGCGTTTTGCAGTCAACTCTTCACGAGGTTTACGTCTTGCACACGAGTTCCACGCTAGAAGATCGCCTAAGCTATAAAGCTTCCGACTCGTTTGAGACATTTCCTTTTCCGTTTGGCCTATGCGTGGCAGAGGATATGCCTGATTCAACTATCGATGCGTCGTTTCAGGTTGCAAATATATCTTTTCTTTGTCACGAAAAACGTGCACAGCTGATGATTGCGAATGATGAAGGCCTCACAAGCACCTACAACCGCTTCCACGATCCCGCCGAAACGAGCAGCGGTCTCATGGAGCTGCGCAGGCTCCACGGCGGGATGGA
Organism: Synechococcus sp. UW140; assembly: GCA_945875915.1. GTDB lineage: Bacteria > Cyanobacteriota > Cyanobacteriia > PCC-6307 > Cyanobiaceae > BAIKAL-G1. The sequence goes on from CAMCMT010000023.1 coordinate 28,181, forward strand.
TCAAGCGGTGCTGAACGCCTACGGCTGGAGTGATGTGTCCACGGCCTACGGCTTCGGCCTCGATTACCTCGATCTCGAAGAAGACGCCCACCTACCCGAGGACCTGCTGCAGCGCATCGACGACGGCGAGCTGTTCTTCTTGGACGCAGGCGATGCCCTCGATTTCCAGGGCCAGCTGCAGGCCTACGGCGCCATCACCGGCCGCCGCAAACTGCCCTGGCGCTACCGCTGGCCCGATGCCGTGCGGGATGACGTGTTGGCGCGGCTGCTTGCCCTGAACGCCGAGCGCTATGCCGAGGAGGTGGCGCTGGGGTTGCACAGTAAGGGGGGGAAGAAAGCTGCACCAGCGGCAGCGGGGGACGTTAAACGGCGCGGCCGCCCGCCGAAAGCGGCCCTGGCCACCGATGGACATCAGATCGGACTGGCCCTATGAAGTTCGACCCTTGGCCAGCCATACGAAACGCCTGATCACCACCATGCCCCGATCCACTGGCCCAACCAGCAAGCCCGCCGCGGAAATCGGCAAAACCACGGCCCGGCGGTTTCCGCTGGTGCACAAGCTGATTCACTTCGCCGATCTCCGCAACTTCTATCGGGAGATGCGGGAAGCCCTGATCTCCGCCAACCGGCGCGCCGGGGCCCAGCAGGGTCTGGTGACCAAGGCCAAGAACAAGATCGCCCAGCTGGAGGCTGAGATGAAGCTCCTGGAACAGGAACGGGACGACCTTCTCTCCTATCGCCAACGGGTGGAGGAGGAGGCCAATCAGATCTCCGCCGTGTTGCCCCGCCTCAAGGGCCGGCTGCTGCAGGTTCAACAGATCGAGCAGGCCCTAGAGAACTTGGCCGACATCAAGGAGGCGGTCGACCAGCAAGAGCGTGCCCATGGTGGCCCCACCCACCAGTCGAGCCAGGATCTCAAGCTCGCGGTCGAACGCTTATTGGAGCGGGCTGATGCTGTTGAATTCTTCGAGGAATCAATCGATGACGAATAAGCCTGAGCCCCGCCGCCGCCGCGGCACGCCGATCAGCGACAGCCTTGGCGACGATCTCCACGCCCTGGGCAGCATCCTTGCCAACCACACCCGCGGCCTCGACGACTACCTCCATCGCCAGGCCGCTCGGATCGAGGAACGCCAAAGCCATCTCCTCTCTGAATCCGCGGAAATCCTTCTACCACCGGGCCCAGATCTCAACACCCTCACTGCCGGGGAGTTACAGAACATTTGCCGGCAGCAGCGGTTGCGTGGCTGGTCGAAGCTTCGCCGAAGCGAACTGATCGCCTTCCTCAAGGATAGGTTCGGAACTGAGCTGAAGGCCCCAACCATCTCAGCGCCTTCCTATCCCCACGATGCCAACCGCCTTGAGCGATTGCTCCTGCTGTTGCTGCGGCAACTCGGCACCGCTACCGAAGCCATCGATGACGCCTGGCAAGGGCCAAGGAACCAAACAGCTGACCAACCTGCCTCCGTGGGTACAGTCGACCAATGAGCCTTGCTCTTGCCAAGCTCCAGCTGGTCGCGTTCGCCTATGCCTGCCGGGAGCACCAGATGCTGCGCATGCATCTGCTTGGTTCGTCCCTGCGCGACGACTTCGATCCCAGCTGCAGTGACCTAGAGCTCTTGGTGGAGTGCCAGTCGATCGAGCCAGGCGCCCTTGTGCAGGCTTATTTCGGCCTGGGGCGCCAACTGGAGTCGATCACAGGCAAGCCGGTGGATCTAGTGATGGCCGATGCCGTGCGTAACCCCTACGTGCGCCGCGACATCGAGGCATCGAAGCAGCTGATCTATGGGGTCGTGGCATGAAAGTGGCTCCCAGTGCCATGAGCCCACCATCAGCTGATCAGGTTTTGGCCCTCCTTCGTTCACACCAACCCATTTGGCAGCAGCGCTATCAGCTGCAACGCATCGGCCTGTTCGGCTCAACAGCCCGCAACGAGGCCACTGCCCAGAGCGATGTGGATGTGTGGGTCGAGCTGGATCCCCTCACCCCCTTCGCCACAGTGCACCTGAAGCAGGAGCTGGAAGCGCTGTTGCAGCGTCCGGTCGATCTGGTGCGCCTGCGCGAACGCATGAACCCTGCCCTGCGTCAGGCCATCCTGAGGGAGGGTGTCAGCGCATGAGCAGTGATCTGCTTCTACTGCTCATGCCGCTGCGGCAGGCCCTCGAGCGGATCAACCGCAAGGTCCAGCCCCTTCTGGCCGATCCGACCCTGCTGGATAGGGAGGAGGGCCAGGACCTGCTCGATGTCATCTGCATGCAGTTCCTCGCGGCTGGGGAGGCGCTCAAGCGGCTGGAGAAGCTTGAGCCTGGCCTGCTGACTTCCAACTACCCGGACATCGACTGGAAAGGCGCCATGGGTTTCCGCGATGTCATCGCCCATCAATATTTCGATCTAGACGCTGAGCAGGTGCTGCTGATCTGTCAGGACGCTTTGCCAGGTTTGCTCAGCGCGATTCGCTCCCTCGAAGAACAAGCCAGCAAGAGCAGCTGAACTATGACTACCTCCGCCGAGATCCGCCAACACCTGGTCGATGCCCTTCGCATCGATTTGATCGGTCCCGATTGGGATGACGTGGCCAGGCGGCATGAACAGATCAACCAGCCACCATCGGTGCGCTACACCACGGGCTTCCTTGTGCCCCATGTCTTCCAGCAGGAGGCCGGCCGCACCACACAAGATCAGCAGCTCTCTTTCTCCGATCTCGCTGGGGAAGAACCCAGTAACGACGCCTCCAATCGCCTGGAGAAAAAAGAGAAGGAAGACGACGCCAACGACACCCTCGATCAGGCCAACACCCGCCGCAGTTGGTTTCCCTCTTCCCTGGGCCTGAGCTTTATTGCCAATCAGGGCGCCAGCTTGGAGGTGGTTGTGAGCTGGGGTGATTACAGCGCTCCTGTCGAAGGAGACAAAGACAAGATCTGGAGCCGCACCCCCCAGCGGCAAGCCGTCACGTTCTCGATCGAAGGCCCCGGCACTAGCCCAGATATCCCCCTCGAAGGCAATACTCAAGGCCTATGCCTGCGCTGGATCGCCCGGCCGGCACCGAAAAAGCTCAACTATCCAAGCGATCAACTTTCGGTCTCGCTCTTTCTGCTCAATAAGCGCGAGTCACCGCCCAAACAGATCCGCTATCGCGATCCGGTCACGGCTTTCCAGGCGGAACTCTCGCTCCGTTGCCAAGCAGGCTTTCCGCCCCGCCGCGATGCCCTGCAGCAGGCCGCCAAGGATCCCGATGAACGCCTGGCGGCCCTCCAATACCGCCGCGATTACTGCTTTGCCAGCGGCCACAACGTCGCCGTGATCGCCGCCGATATCCCAGACGAAAACCCTGCCATCTGCCACACCCTCACCACCACCTGGCTACCGACAGCCCGGGTTTTCCGCACGCTGCCAGAGCCACCCGCCGGCACCAACGTGCCGATGGATATGGAGGCCCTAGCGGATCTGGCCCGCAGCGAACGGATCGGGCAGGAGCTGATGCCGATGGTGAAGGCCTACCGCGGCTGGATCACCCAGCAACCCAAACACCCGATTAGCGACCCAGCTCAGAACGAAACCGCCAAGCAGCTCCGGGCCCAGGCAGAAGACTGTGCCAGGCGCATTGAGAACGGGATCAAGCTGCTCAGCGATCCCTTGGTGCGAGAGGCCTTCCGCACCATGAACCTGGTGATGGCCCGCGCCAGTCGGCAGCGCAGTGCCTTCAGCGCCAAGGTGCCGCCCGATCAAATCGGCATTGCACCAAACACCCGGAGTCCCAAGTGGCGCTTCTTCCAGCTGGCCTTTGTGCTGATGAACCTGCCGGGTCTCGCCACACCAGATAGCCCAGACGGCCGGCTGGATCGTGAGGCTGTTGAACTGCTCTTCTTCCCCACCGGTGGCGGCAAAACCGAGGCCTACCTGGGCCTGGCCGCGTTCACCTTGGTGCATCGCCGCCTGCAGAGCCCAGGGATCGAATCAGCCGGCCTCACCGTGTTGATGCGCTACACCCTGCGGCTGCTCACCCTCGATCAGCTCAGCCGGGCTGCCACCTTGATCTGCGCATTGGAGCTGGAGCGGCTTGAGCGCGCTGAGCAAGCTCTCCCGTATCCGCTGGGTGACTGGCCCTATGAGATCGGCATGTGGGTGGGAAAGGCCGCCACACCCAACAAGCTGGGTGGCCCGGGCGACAGCGACCAGCAGTCCACCCATGCCGTACTCAACAACTGGAAATCAGGCAAACGTGAGCGTCCGATCCCGATCGAAACCTGCCCCTGGTGCAACCGCCCCCTACAGCCTGAGGGGTTTCATCTACTGCCTCCCAAGAACCCTGATCGGCTTGAGATCTACTGCCGCGAGCCCAGATCACCAGACGCCAAACAGGAATTTGCCCATATGGGTCCGTGCGCTTTCCACAAGGGCACACCATTACCGGTGCTGCCGGTGGATGAGCAGATCTACCGCCGGCTGCCCTGCTTCCTAATCGCCACGATCGATAAGTTCGCTGCCCTGCCCTGGGTTGGTAAAACTTCGTCCCTTTTTGGCAATGTCAGCACCTATCAGCTGCCCACAGGCAATGGCGCTGCTGGTTTCTGGGGTCCGTCTGAGAAGGCTGTTGGTGGGCTCAAGATTCCCCATGGCCGGCTACTGCCACCAGCGCTCGTCATTCAGGACGAACTGCACTTAATCAGTGGACCGCTCGGCACCCTCGCTGGCCTCTATGAAACGGTGATTGAGGCCCTGATGCGTCCAGACGCCTCTACGCCGCCGCCCAAGATCATCGCCTCCACCGCCACCGTGCGTAGGGCTGAGGCTCAGATCAAGGCCCTATTTGCCCGCAGCCAGGTGCGCATCTTTCCGCCGCCAGGCCCGGAGCGTGATGACAACTTCTTTTCGCGCACGATTCAAGATCCAGACCAGGCCCGTCTCTACGTCGGCCTCTCAGCGCCGGGCCGAAACCTCAAGGGTGTACTGCTGCGCTCCTACCTGGGCCTGATGGCTGCAGCTCAGAAGGGCTGGAACGACAACAAGGCCATGGGTGCGAATAACCCAGCCGATCCCTACATGACCCTGCTTGGCTACTTCTCCAACCTCAAGGAGCTGGGCGTCACCCGCAGCATCCTGGAAGACGAGCTCGGTGGCCAGCTGGAGCAGTTTGCTAAAAACCGAGCCCTTGACATGGAGGGCTTCATTAATCCGTTTGCTTCTCGTAAGCGGCCCAATGAACCGCAGGAGCTCACTTCTCGCGTCAACACCGCCAAGATCAGCAGCACCAAAGATCGGCTCTCCAAGCCCTACGTCGACAAGGACCACCTCGATGTGGCCCTAGCCACCAACATGATTTCGGTGGGCCTCGACATCTCTCGCCTGGGGCTGATGGTGGTGCTCAACCAGCCGAAAACCGCCGCCGAATACATCCAGGCCACCAGCCGCGTCGGCCGCCAGCTGAGCGACAACCCGGAGCAGAACAAGCCGGGGCTAGTGCTGGTGCTGCTCAACCCCAACCGCCCAAGGGATCGCTCCCATTTCGAGCTGTTTCCCTACTGGCACCAAACCTTCTACCGGCATGTGGAGGCCACCAGTTGCACGCCTTTCGCCAGCCGGGCCCTTGATCGAGGTTTGCCTGGGGTGGTCGTGGCCATGGCTCGCCACGGTGATCCAGCCCTGGCTGGTGCCAAAGGCGCGATGGCTGCGGACGCGCTGCAGCGCATCAAGGCTCAGATCGCCCAGGCTCTGCAGGATCGTTGCATTGCTACCGGTGCCGCCGATGACAGCCTCGACGAGCACCTGCCCACCGAAGTGCGCGATCACGTGATCGATCTGCTGGAAGCTTGGTGGAAACTCACCCAGGAACCGGAGGCCAAGCTGCAGTACTGGACCCATGAGGAAAAAGGCGCTGGTGCCGGCTTGCTGCACACAGCCCTTGATAATGAACCGATCTACCAAACCGAGGGCTATAAGCAGTTCAGCACCAACTGGAGCCTGCGTGATGTGGAGCCTTCTGCTCCGATCCGGATGGTGAACTTCAGGGAAGAAATCACCGCCGACGACTGAGCCCAGTAGCCACCACCCCCAATGCCTGCCTCCACCCGCCGTAAAGCTGCTCCCCCGCCCCTCGGCGAAGCACGTCAAAGCCAGGTGCTCCAGCTCTACGGGCCTGGCGCAATGGTCGATCTGCCCGACTACTCCCTACTGATTGGGGGGTTGGATTTCTGGAACAACAAAGGTTGTGATCTGATCCATGAGCCGCGCCTGCTGCAGTTGGTGCGGCAGGCCACCGGGATGGCCCGGGTTGACTTGCGCACTCCACCCAAAGAGGAGGATCCGCTTAAAAAAGTCAGCGGCTCAATCAAGGCGTTTCGCTTCCCCGAGTGGTCCGTGGCTCAGAAGGTGAGCGAGCGGGTGGCCTTTGGGATTCCCTGCCGGGCCAGGCCCCTGGTGCACTTCAACGATGGCTGCATCTCGGACTGGCGCACCTATCAAGACGATGAGGGCAAGTACCCGGTGGTGCCGGTTCGCTTCGTGATGGCCTGCCCCCATGGCCACCTCAGCGACATCCGCTGGCGCGATTTCTGCTTTCGTCAGTTCGGCTGTAAGAACAGCGAACGCCTCTACCTGCTGGAAGCCGGCACCGGCAACGACTTCACCCAGATCTATGTGCAGTCAGAAGGCGGCACAACCCGCAAGCTCGCTGATGCCTTGGTCACGGAAATGAGCCCCCTTGGGCTCTGCCAAGGGCAGACCCCCTGGCTGGGCCGCAACGCCCGCGACCCTGACAAGTGCAAAACCGATGGAGAACCCACCCAAAACCGGCTACTGGTGCGCTCGGCCACCAATGCCTACTTCACCGAGACCCTCTCGGTGATCTCGCTGCCGGAGGAAGCCAATTCCCTGGCCAAACGTGTCACCGAACTCAACGACGACCTCGCCTTAATCGAAGCGGAAGCCGATGTAGCAGCAGCTCTCAAGTTCAACCCTCGCCTTAAAAGCGCCTTCGCTGGTGTGGATCCCGGGCTGCTCTGGCAATCGATCGAGGCTCAACGGGGAGGCATCACCGGCCAGGCAGCCCAACCCAAGGATGAAGAGCTGGCCCTGCTGATTGGCCCGATGGATGGGGTCTCCAGCTCTGCGGAAGGGAGCCTCTTTGAAGCCGATCAATGGCAGCCCCCCAACCCGCCCGCCTGGTTCAGCAAAGCCATCAAACGGGTGTTGCTGGTACACCGCCTGCGGGAGGTTCAGGCCTTGGTGGGATTCACCCGCTTTACGGCCCGCACCAGCAGTCTTGGCGGCTTGCCGATCGACACCACCAAGGTGAACGGCCGAGCACCGCTGGCCAACGATCTGCGCTGGGTGCCGGCCAGTGAGAACAAGGGGGAAGGGATCTTTATCGAGTTCGATCCCGCCACGATCAAGGCTTGGGCCGCCAGTGATCCGGTGCAGATGCGAGCCGGTCAATTCACCAAGGCCTTCGAGAACGAATGGCTGGTGTCGCGTGGTCTCGACGCTAAACAGTTCCCCTTCCCAGGAGCTCCCTACCTCCTGCTCCATAGCCTCAGCCACCTGTTGATTACGGAGATGGCCCTGGAGTGTGGCTATGGCGCCAGCTCGATTCGCGAGCGCATTTACGCCAACAAAGAGATCGGCTACGGCATCTTGCTGTTTACTAGCAGTTCGGGATCGGAAGGCACTCTGGGCGGCCTAGTTGGGGTCGGTAAGCGGATCGTCAATTATCTGGACAAGGCCTTTGAGCGCGGCCAGCTCTGCAGCAACGACCCCTTCTGCTCCGAGCACGATCCCAACCATCCCTTTGATATCCGGCCTACCCATGGAGCCGCTTGCCATGGATGTGAGTTGATTGCCGAAACGTCGTGCGAAATTCGTAACGAGTTTCTGGATCGATCCCTGGTGAGTCCAACGGTCTCGGTGGTGTCGGACGCCGACGATCCCTCGTTCTGGAGCTTCATCAACCGATGAGCGCCCCGCTTGGGAAGGGGCAGATCCCCTCCCTTCCGGCCCTCACTTTGAGGCGGGTTGCGAAGGATCTCAGGGCTCTGAGCTATTTGCCCACCAGCTGGAAGGGGTTGCTTGGCAGCCATAGCCAAGTGATTCAGCAGCAATTGGAGCCCTTGTTGGTCGAGATGGTGAAGGAAGGCGCCCATCCTCGCCTGATGGCGTTGCTTCTTGAGCGGATTGCCGACGCTCAGGAAACCTTGCAGGCTGAGCGCAATGCTTGGAGCTTCGTGTGCTCGGGGCCCGATCCCCTTCATTCCCAGACGGCTGATAGCTATGCAACGGTTGATCAGCTGGTCAAGGAGGCTAGGCGTTCCCTGTTGATTGCTACCTACAACATTGGCCTTAGTAGTGACTTCAAGCAGTTGTATGGAACCATTGCAGAGCGGCTTCGGTTGGGCCAGCTTGAAAGGGTTGATTTGTTTTTCCATCCCATCCAGATCGCTGATCAACTTGGGGCCGATCCCATGGCCAAAATTAGCAGTTGGTTCAACACTGACATATGGCCCTGGCCAGCCAAACCCAGAGCCTATGTGGATAGCCGTTTAATCAATGGCTCTAATGATCGCTGCTTTCAACATGCCAAGGTCGTTGTTGCTGATTCTGGCTCTTCAGCGGCAAAGGCCTTGGTAACCAGTGCGAATTTTAGTGAAACAGCGCAACGTCATAATTTCGAGGCTGGTTGGCTGGTGTGTGATCAGTGGCGGGTCAGCCAAGTCCAACAGCATTTTGATGGTCTTGTGGCTGACGGGCTGTTTGTTGAGGTGTTGGGTTAGGGATTTGTTCAAATATATGCTAGCTGTTCTCAATGGTTGTGGTTGTGGCGATAAAAAGTGGGTTTGATGATTGGAAAGTATTCGTCGCCGCGAAGCTGTTGGTATTCCTCGTCGTATAGCTCTCATGAGGTGCGGCGGGTTCAGCCTCGTCGCTGGAATTACTGTAGGCAATGCCTAGGTTGAGAAGGCCCACTACTAATAGAAGTTTTGGAGCGGGTTGCTTGAGCATTTTTTTGTTCCACTGTCCAATTTGACTTGAGTGGAAGCAGGATGAACCTAATTTGGCCTTACATAGCTTTAGCCACCTGGGCTGGGGTTTTTGGCCGGAGAAGCGGCGCCATGCGATTGCCCACTAGTCGTTGCCCCGAGCAAGAGAGTCTTCGGGCTTTTCGTAAACGAGGGAGGTGGTCATTGTGACGGGGTGAAAGGGGTGAAGCGATTGCTCGCTAACTAGACTCTTATGCAGTATAGGGCTAACGGCAGGTAGTTTTTTTGTTGAGTAAATCTTATATTTAGTGAAATAAGTAAACCTTGCATAGGTAGGTTTGGTGCTAATTCAATTTGGCTTTGCACTAGGTCTTTGAAAGTGATTTCTGCATTCGAGCTGCTCTGGCCATTATGAAATCAACCGAATTTTTTTGGTATTTTATGTAGTCATCTTTGCTTTGTGGTAGAGCTTTGCCGTCGCCACAAATATGAGGAATAAAAAATTTGATATTTGAATAATCTGATGTTACCAAATCCTGCAAAAGAAAGAAATCAACGTAACCCCTAAAGTCGCTAAATAACGAAAAGAAATTGCTGTATCTTAACAGGGTGTCGTCAAGTGGACTTTTTTGCTGTTCGTAGTGGCGCATAATGCACTCAAGTGTGATGTCAAACCGATCGGCAATTTTGTCAGTTGCTTGACCCCTTGCACAGTTTATGGTTCTTTGTCCATTCACCCTTTTGCTTGGAAAAATGATGAACGCCCCAATTGTGCTGCCACGATCATATAGTGTATTTACAATTTTGGGGGGTATTTGTTCCCTTAGTTTTGGCATTCCACCCTTCGCGTAATCTCTATAGGAGGGCGTGATCGAATCACTGCTAAAGCTAAATTCGCCCAAGCTAGATTTGTGGTATAAATAACTTTTGCGATTTGTGTCTACTAATTCTAGCATTTGCCCATTTGGTAGCTCTTTGCTCCAAAGCCTTTTGTGATAGCGACGAAGAGTAGGGCTACAGGCATCCATGTCTTTGTTTGGAGGTGTATCTGTATAAAATGTAAAATCACTGTTAAACTCATCACAAATTTCTGGCATGAGGTTGTTCTCTATAAGGGTGGTTGGTGGTAGAGGTATAATGCCATTATTTATGCCTGCTTGTTGTTATCGCGTATACAGTGGTCAGCGTCTTATGGCTTCCACAGCGGCCAATACAATATCGCTTTGTTCGTAAGTTCCCTTCAGACATTTTACCATTGCCCAAGTTTTAACCCTTGCCTTGGATTCCGAAATGGTGGCGATAATTGTATTGTTTGTGTTGGCGCCAATGGATCGAAGCTTGCTTTCAGTCTTTGCATAAAGATTGGGAAAGATTGTGTCGGCCATAACAGGCATTGGCATGGCAGTAGCTAATCCAGCGGTTAGAGCAAAAATGGCAAAGTGGTGTTTGGTTTTCATGGATTGTTTTTGGGTGTGGATTTGATATGTAGGTTTGGTGCTAATTCAATGCAGGTAGTTATCCTTCCGCTCTGCCCGGATGGCTTCAGCACGCATCCAGGCGCTGATTTGATTGGTGTCGGCCATCATGCGCGGGATTCGATCATTTGTAGGATGGCGGCCCAATCGGTGCAGTCGAGCCGCGGAGGATATCTAAGTTTAATTAGGCGGGAATCAAGGTCGCGCCATAGGAGAGCGAGAGGTTTAGTCATGCCCCACCTATCACAGACGGCGGAGAGATACTTTGCGGAATGGGGCTGAATAGCTGACTCCATTGTTTGGATGACACAGCCAACATTAAATCCAATCATTTCTTTTATTGACTTCTAATCCGTCAGCCGCTCTGGCGATGATACGGATAGTGCAGTCAAGCACATTAGCCTCTTTGCTACATCATTTGAAGCGTCTTTATCTATCTAAATCTCAAGCGCTAATGCAGCCTGGAAAACTTTTGCTGCTGGTTAAAAAATAAATTAATTTCTAGGTGGACCTATCTAAATCGTGTCTAATGTTATAAAAGTATATTGATGTATTGATTCTGGGCATATTTAGAAGGTGCCTACTGGTTTGGCTTCACGGGCTCGGTTGACAAGGCCATTGATGATGTCAGGGATGCGGACACCTCGGATTACTGATTCTTCACGGAGCCATTCAATGTTCTCCTCAGTGAACATGACAGATAGGCGCCTGCTTTCAGCTTCTCTCGATGCTTCCCGTTTCTCTCTTGTCGTAGCTACGCGAGACGACATGGATCTGTAGCGGTCGACCTGTTCTTGAGTGATCAAACCTCGCTCTACTGCACCTTTGAGCCGCAGCTGAATGGCTTGGCGAGATAGGCCGACAACTTCAGCAACCTCTGACCACTTGACAAAGCCGTTCTTCTCGTAGAAGCGGTCGCAAAGTGCCAAAAGGTGTTCCAGGGTCACAGACGGGACCGGGCCACCACGCCGCTTGTTCAGGGGGTTCATTGACAGTTCGCTTGCAATTGGTGCCAGCATAACCTACTGGGGCTCCAGCCGTTCGCGGAGCTTGGCGCAGGTCTTGCGGAGGATGTGGCCGGCGCGGAAACGGGTGATGCCGAGCTCGGGGTAGAATTTGCACCGCAAAATATACTACTGACTTCGCAAGACTGATGCTCTGAGCTTTCTTGTGTATAAGTATTGATTTGGTTGGAGTGCATTGCCTGCTAGTTCTCCTCTTGGTCTTGTCTCTCTACGATGTTACTGCTCTCTGCTTGTTTATTGTTGTTTTCATGTACACCTCTGTAGTTTGCTTGTGTCTCAGCTGTGCGACGAGCATTGATCTTTTCTTGTACGTCCCACTTGTGGTTGTGGGCGATGGCTTCGTCAGTGATTTGTTGAGCCTGCTCGGGTGTTAACTTTGGGCTGTTCCGTGCGCTTTTAGGAGAGTTTCTCCACTCATCCATTGTTAAGGGCTTGGACCTGCTTTTAGTCACGTAGACGCCTCCATCAAATGGGCTGCTAACAGCCGATATCGTACCAGCAGTTGCTAGAGTTGCTTTAGGGTGGTTTTCCGTATTTCGCTTGGTTGACTATTTCGATGGGTGACTGAAGGGCTGGAAAGTAATAAGGTGGAAAAGGGCTGGCATGGATGAATTTTGTTCTGGGGAGTGGTATTGGTAGTCCGTATATCATTCTTGTTTTGGAAAGGGGGTTTCGAGCTGTTGATATTTATTGGTGACTATGTCGCAATTCCTTCATCCTTGTCGGTTTTTTGTTGGCAATTCATCGTTTATTTAACTTCTCAGGATTTCCGCTCTCGGGCCTTAGGACGACTTCCAAGGCTGATTTATGTATATACATTTTTCTTTGGCATGTATATGTGGTTTATGCTTTCAAAGTTCCCTGTCGTCTGCTGGTCTTACCCCTTGATTCTGCTTTGTAGTTTTTGGTTTTTGCTGAAAACTGACCCAAGCTTGTTACTGCGGTATGACTAGAAAAATATTGATTGTCTTTTTGTTATTTTGCTTGTGTCTGATGGCTTGATTTTTGTTTTTCATGAAATGATTATTTTTGGTTACAGCAATTCTAGAGGCCTAGGTTTTCGTTGAGCCAGGGTGGCGTTATGTTCATGCTTTAAAGTGCTTCAAGTTTGTAGTTTTGGATCTGACTACTTCTCGTTCAATGTTCCGACAAGTACCGATGGGTATCCTATTCTTCTGAAAGTTGTCAACGGATTAATTTTCTGAATTCTTTTGCTATGCATTAACCTATGGCAGTACTTTCTTGCTGTTTTAGGCTGTGCGTTTGAATGCAACTAGTTGCTGATTGGCCCAGTTGGACCTTTATTGTTCGATTCCTTGGCCTGCTTGCATTTTGATTGTAAGCTATGAGTGCTAGGCGGGGCATTTGTTCTGTCAATGCTATGTTTGTGCAATTTTGTTATGCTGTCTCTTGCGACCTTCCCTTCTGCTGCCTATTTAGCGAGCTCGAGGCGGTCTCGTTGTCCTGTGCCGGAAAGTATCGGTAGTCGTGTTGGATGTTGACGTGATACTGATTGTTTTTGAGGTGCTGGCGTGAGTGTTTTTCGCCCAGCCCTTGATTTGGTTTAGGGCACCTCGAATAATCAGTAAATCGCAGAGGTTTTGTAGACATGAAAAAGCCGCCAAAGAGGCGGCAGAAAAAAGAATGCTATATTGACCATTAGCAAGATTTCTTAAACTTTGGGGGGGTCCTCCGAAAGATTCATGCAACCACTA
>CAMCMT010000024.1 GCA_945875915.1 Synechococcus sp. UW140
CCGGCGGCAGGGCAGGTGCTGCCGTTGATCGCCGCTATCGTGCTTGCACGGTTCAACAACCGACCGATCTCTGAGATCTGCGCCATGGGAGGCCTAACCCTCGACGACTTCACCAGCAGCCGCGCCTACCGCGAGATTTTCCGCGAAGGCGAGGCCGCCGGCGAGGCCCGCGGTGAAGCTTCCGTCACCCTGCGGCAATTGAATCGCCGCTGCGGGCCCCTAAGCGCAGCCACCACCACCTCGATCCAAGCCCTGCCGTTGCCCCGGCTGGAGTTGCTGGCGGAAGCCCTGTTGGATTTCACCGGCCCCACCGATCTGCAGGCGTGGCTTGAGCAGCACGGCTGAGGCTCTGCTGCTGCAGCGCAGGGGAAGGCTCCTGCTCTTGACAGCCAAGCTGGTTATTTCTCCCTTCCATCGTGATGGAGTGAGGGGGAAAGTTTCCCCCCCGGGGCTGCCATGGGCACCAGCCAAGGGATCTCCTGGCGCCGCCAACTCTCCAGCGGGTTCTGACAAGCTGGGGTCACCTGGTCCAGCCCCATGGCGCCGTTTGGCCTCTCAGCCCTAAGTTCGCGACTGCGGGGCAAGGGTTCCGTAAAAGCCAGCCCCTGGGCCGTGCCCCCTGCTAGCTGGTCGCGCCCCTTTGGCCTGGGCTGGGAGCAGCCCTACACGGTGCGCTACGCCAGCAACCTCGACGATGGCCCCAGCCATGGCATGCCCCTGGGGGGCTTCGGCGCCGGCTGCATCGGCCGGGCGCCCGATGGCAACTTCAACCTCTGGCACCTCGATGGCGGCGAGCACTGGTTTGGGACCTTGCCCGATTGCCAGTTCGCCCTGTTTGAAAGCGGAGCCCAGGGCCGCCGCGCCCATGCCCTGGCGGTGAAGCCGCAGGCCGATGCCTCCCGGCCCGAGGCTGGCGAGCCCCTCCCCGCCTGGGACTGGTACCCCGCTAGCACCCCAGGGTGCAGCACTGGCACCTACGCCGCCCGCTATCCGCTCAGCTGGACCCAGTACGAAGGGGTGTTCGATGCCCAGGTGGGCGTGCAGGCCTTCAGTCCGATCCTGCCCGGTGATTACCAGCGCAGCAGCTATCCGGTGGCGGTGTTCGTTTGGACCGTCTCCAACCCCACCGACGCCCCCCTCGACCTCTCCCTGCTGCTGAGCTGGCGCAACACCACCGGCTGGTTCACCAATACGGATCCTTCGGCGGCGGTGACCTTCCGCGATGACGGCAGCCCGGAGCACAACTACGTGCCGGCCATTGGCCAGGGCGCCGGCCAGCGCAACCGCCAGGTGGATGGCGACGGCCTGAGTGGTGTGCTGCTGGAAGGATCCCTCTCCGATCCCATCGACGAGGGCCAGGGCCAGTGGTGCCTCGCCACCAGCCCCCAGGAGGGGGTCGAGGTCCTGCGCTGCAGCCGCTGGGATCCCAGCGGCACCGGCTCGGAGCTGTGGGAGCCCTTCGCCCGCGACGGCTCGATTCCCCAAAGCGATAACGATCGAGCCAGCAGCGCCAGCGAGGCCGCCAGTGCGGCGCTGGCCGTGCGCTTCCGCCTGGAGCCCGGCCAAAGCCGCCAGATCCCCCTGGTGATCAGCTGGGACCTGCCAGTAACCGCCTATGCCACCGGCAGCCGCGCCCTGCGCCGCTACAGCGATTTCTTCTCGGCTACCGGCACCAACGCCGCCGCCATTGCAACTGAGGCCCTGCGCGATTGGCCCGCTTGGTTGCAGCAGATCGAGGCCTGGCAGCAGCCGGTGCTGGCCCGCACCGACCTGCCCGAGGCCCTGCGCATGGCCCTGTTCAACGAGCTCTACGACCTGGCCAGTGGCGGCAGCCTCTGGACGGCCGCCAGCAGCGCCGATCCGGTGGGCCAATTTGGCGTGCTCGAGTGCCTTGATTACGCCTGGTACGAAAGCCTCGATGTGCGGCTCTATGGCTCTTTTGCCCTGCTGCAACTTTGGCCCGAGCTTGATAAGGCGGTGTTGCGCAGTTTTGCCCGGGCGATTCCGGCCGCCGATGCCACGCTCCGGCCGATCGGTTGGTATTTCACCCAGGGCAAGGGCCGGGTCGAGGCGGCCCGCAAGCTGGCTGGTGCCACCCCCCACGATTTAGGTGCCCCGAACGAGCGGCCCTTTGAGGCCACCAACTACACCGCCTACCAGGATTGCAACCTCTGGAAAGACCTGGCCAGCGACTATGTGTTGCAGGTGTGGCGCACCTTCAAGCTGGCCCCCAATGGCGAAGACCTGCGCTTTTTGGCCGCTTGCTGGCCAGCCGCCGTGCAGGCCCTCCACTACCTCAAGGCCTTCGACACCAACAACGACGGCCTGCCCGATAACGGCGGCGCCCCCGACCAAACCTTCGACGACTGGCCCCTCAAAGGGGTGAGCGCCTACTGCGGTGCGCTCTGGATTGCCGCCCTGGAGGCGGCCCTGGCCATGGCCCAGCGCCTGCATCTCGATCTCGGCCTTGATACTTCCGAGGATCAACGCACCTTCGGCAGCTGGCTCGAACAATCCAGGTCCAACTTTGATCGATTGTTGTGGAATGGCGAGTTCTACAAGATTGATGCTGAGAGCGGCACGCCGGTGGTGATGGCGGACCAACTCTGCGGCGATTTCTATGCCCGTTTATTGGGCCTGCCCAGCGTGGTGGCCGATGAGCGGGCCCAATCGGCCCTGCGGGCGGTGAAGGAGGCCTGTTTTGAGGGCTTCCAGGGCGGCAAGCTCGGCGTGGCCAATGGCCTGCGCCGCGACGGCACGCCCCTCGATCCCCATGGCACCCACCCGCTCGAGGTGTGGACGGGCATCAACTTCGGCCTGGCCGCCTACTACCGCCTCATGGATCAAGGCGACACGGCCCTAGCGATTTGCGGCGCGGTGGTGGAGCAGGTGTACGGCGGCGGCCTCCAGTTCCGCACCCCGGAAGCGATCACGGGCGTCAACACCTTCCGGGCCTGCCACTACCTGCGGGCCATGGCGATCTGGGCCCTCTGGGCCACCCACACCGAGTGGCAAGTCATCCCTGGTGCGCAGCGGGAGGCGGTTTGAGAGTGCTCCGCGTCTCAACAAGCGCAGGGCTGGGTGGGGCCACCAACCCCCTGGGCCCTGGCCCCTGGAGCCTGCTCATGGGCTTGATCCTCACCCTCGCCATCCAGCTGCTGGCCGGGGCGCCGGCCCAGGCCCAAATCCACGGCCATGGCGATGAAAACGGCGGGCAGGTCGTGCGCAGCCTCGACAGCCTGCGCGACCTCGACGACCAGAGCTGGCAGCTGGTGGCCTACCGCGAGGGTCCGCCCGGGGGGCCCTTGCGCCTACGCATCGTTAGTTTTCCGGGGCGGGTGCGGCTCGACCACCCCACGGCCCTGCAGGTGAGCTCCGGCCGCAGCCATTGGGACCTGGCTGACATCACTACCGCCAACCCCAAGCTGGCCCGCGATGGCCGCGATGCTGCCGCCGAATTTGACCTGGGCCCTCTGCTGGCTGATTTGCAGCAAAACCGGCCGCTGCGACTGAGGCTGCCTGGGGTGTTTGTAGAGCTGCCGGTTCCCCCCTATGTGGTGGCCGAATGGCGCAGCCTGCCCGCTTGGGCCGAGGCGGCCGGTGGGGCCGACGCCGCTTGAGCCCAGCCGCCCCCTTGCAAGCCACGGCTGAGCAGGCGGCCCGCTGGCGCCCCTGGATGCAGCGGGCCCTGCAGCTGGCGTCCCTGGGCCAGGGCCGCACCAGCCCCAACCCGATGGTGGGTTGTGTGGTGCTCGCTGCCAGCGGCCAGCTCGTGGGTGAAGGCTTCCATGCCCAAGCCGGCCTGCCCCACGCCGAAGTGGGAGCCCTGCGCCAGGCGGGCGAGCGGGCCCGGGGCGGCACGGCGATCGTGACCCTGGAGCCCTGCTGCCACCACGGCCGCACCCCCCCCTGCAGCCAAGCCCTGCTGGCCGCCGGCATCGGCCGGGTGGTGGTGGCGATGGTGGATCCCGATTCCCGCGTGGCCGGCCAGGGCCTGGCCCAATTACGGGCCGCCGGCGTTGAGGTGATCGCCGGGGTTTGCGGCGCCGAGGCCAGGCAGTTGAACCGGGCCTTCATCCATCGGGTTACCACGGGCCGCCCCCTGGGGATTTTGAAATGGGCCATGAGCCTCGATGGCCGCACGGCCCTGCCCAATGGCTCCAGCCAGTGGATTAGCGGCCCCGAGGCCCGGGCCTGGGTCCACCGCCTGCGCGGCCAGGTGGACGCGGTGATCGTGGGCGGCGGCACCCTGCGCGCCGACGACCCCCTGCTCACCAGCCGGGGACTGGGTCCCCGCGAGCCCCTGCGGGTGGTGCTGTCGCGCAGCCTGGACCTGCCCCCGCAACGCCAGCTCTGGGACCAGGGCCCAGCACCGACCCTGGTGGTGCATGGACCCGAAGCCAGCGCTCAGGGGCGCCAACAGCTGGACCAATTGGGGGTGGAGCGCCTGGAGCTCGATCCCTGCACTCCCTTGACTGTGTTGGCAGCCTTGGCCCAGCGGGGCTGTAACCAGGTGCTGTGGGAATGCGGTCCGCCCTTGGCGGCAGAGGCCCTGAGGCAAGGCTGCGTGCAGCAGGTTGCGGCGGTGATCGCACCGAAGCTGTTGGGGGGTGTGGCGGCGCGGACGCCTTTGGGTGATTTAGGGCTGGAGGATGTGAATGGGGCGCAGGAGTGGGATGGTCAGGGAGTGGAGCGGTTGGGGGTGGATTGGCTGTGGCACTTGAACAACAGCCCTAGGACGATTCAGTCCTAGTTGTCCTTGTCCCCGGCGTGATAACTACTGCGCACCAAGGGACCACTGCGCACCTGCTTAAATCCCAACTCTGAGGCTATGGAGCCCAGCTCCTCAAACTCTGCGGGGCTCCAATAGCGGGCCACCGGGATATGGGCCAGGGAAGGCCGCAGGTATTGCCCGAGGGTGAGGCGTTGACAACCAACCCTGCGCAAATCCGCCAGGGCTTCCACCACGTCCTCCCTGGTTTCGCCCAGCCCCAGCATTAGGCCTGATTTGGTGGGGATCTGGGGCGCCAGCTCCCGGGCCGCCGCCAGCAGGGCTAACGAACGCTCGTAGGTGGCGCCGCGGCGCACCTCCCCCTGGAGCCGTTGCACCGTTTCCAGGTTGTGGTTGAAGCAGGCCGGTTTGGCCGCCAGCACGCTGGCTAGGCGTTGGCGTTGGGCCTCGATGGCATCTGCTTCGTTCCGCTGGCCGCCCCAGAAATCCGGGGTGAGCACCTCGATCGCAACCAGGGGATTGCGGTGGCGGATGGCGGCCATGGTGGCCGTAAACAGGCCGGCGCCATGGTCGGGGAGGTCGTCGCGGGCCACGGCCGTGAGCACCACATAGCGCAGGCCCAAAGCGATCACGGCCTCGGCCACCCGCCCGGCTTCGGCGCCATCCACGGGGCTGGGTGCCTCGCCCTTCTCCACCTGGCAAAAGGCGCAGCTGCGGGTGCAGATCGGGCCGCCCAGCAGGAAGGTGGCGGTGCCTTTGGCGTAGCACTCGCCGCGGTTGGGGCAGCGGCCCTCCTCGCAGATCGTGTGCAGCCGTTGCTGCTTCACCACCGCTTGCACCCGTTCCAGCTCACTGGCGTTGCCGATCGGCATGCGCAGCCAGGCCGGTAGGCGCTCGGACGGGGCGATGGCGCTA
Source organism: Synechococcus sp. UW140 (assembly GCA_945875915.1). GTDB lineage: Bacteria > Cyanobacteriota > Cyanobacteriia > PCC-6307 > Cyanobiaceae > BAIKAL-G1. The sequence continues at coordinate 5,648 of CAMCMT010000024.1, forward strand.
AAGCGGCTGGGGCGGCGGACCATGGTCGGGGGTGGGGAGCGTTGTCCTGATTGGTGTCGAGGGGGGGTTGGCCTACTCCATGGGCCGGCGGCCCTCCAGGGCCCGGGCCAGGGTCACCTCATCGGCGTATTCGAGTTCGCTGCCCACCGGCAGGCCGTAGGCGATGCGGCTCACCTGGGTGAAGGGCTTGAGCAGCCGGGCCAAATAGAGGCTGGTGGTGTCGCCTTCAACGCTGGGCGTGAGGGCCAGGATCACTTCGCTGATCTGGTCGCGATCGACCCTGTTAACGAGGGGCTGGATGTGCAGCAACTCGGGGCCCACCCCATCCATCGGTGAGATCAGTCCGCCCAGCACGTGGTATTGCCCCTTGTATTCGCGGGTGCGTTCCAGGGCCAGCAGGTCGCGGGAATCGGCCACCACGCAAAGGATGCCGGTGTGGCGCTCCTGGTTACGGCAGATCTCACAGAGGGGTTCGGCCGAGAGGTGGAAGCAGCTCTGGCACTGGCCCACCTGGCTGCGGGCGGCCAGCAGGGCATCGGCAAAGCTATGGATCTGCTCCTCCGGCTGTCGTAGGAGGTGCAAGGCCAGCCGCTGGGCCGTCCGCGGACCAATGCCCGGCAGCCGCTCGAACTGGTCGATCAACCGGGCTAGGGGGCGCGTGAAGCCGCTCAGAGGGATCTCGCAGGTCAACGAAATCTAAGAGTGCCCGGATCGTCCGTTGGGGTAGGCGGGACGGGACAATGGCTGCCATCTCCCTTCCTTTCCCCATGGCCAGCCTTCGCACCCGGGTGCCGCGTTTGCTGGTCGCCCTGCTGGCCGTGCTGCTGGTGGGCTGCAGTGCCGCCGCCGCCGGGCTCAATTCCTTCCAGAGCCCCGATGGGCGCTACGCCTTCCTTTACCCCACCGGCTGGACCCGGGTGCAGGTGAGCGAGGGTCCCCAGGTGGTGTTCCACGACCTGATCAACAGCGATGAAACCCTCAGCCTGGTGATCTCCGATGTGAATCCCACCAACGACCTCGAAAACCTCGGCAGCGCCGTCGCCGTGGGCGAGCGGCTGGCCCGGGTCGTGATTGCTCCGGCGGGCAGTGGCCGCGACGCCACCTTGGTGGAAGCCGTGGAGCGCCAGGACGGCAGCCACACCTTCTACGACCTGGAATACGCGGTGCACCTCAACGACCGCGACCGCCATGAACTGGCCACCGTCGTGATCGATCGGGGCCGGCTTTACACCCTGGCCGCCAGCACCAACGAGCTGCGCTGGCCCAAAGTCAAGACCCTGTTCCACCAGGTGATTACCTCCTTCACCCTCCAGATTTGAGGGGTGGTCCTGGGATTGGCGTGATCGTGTTTGGCTGATGCTTACGGGTTGATGCTCACAGGCTGATGGTGATGGGCTGATGGTGGACGACCCATGGTGTTGGTGATTGGTGGCGGCCTGGCCGGCAGTCTTGCGGCCCTAGCCCTGCGGGAGCGGGGCCTGCCGGTGACCCTGCTGAGCCAGGAGCCGGCGCCAGCCACCGCGAGCCAATGCAGCTATGGCGGTGTGCCCTGGTGGGCGGCGCCGGCCCTGGCCAGGGCACCCGAGCTCTGGCAATCCCTCGAACGCCGCCATGGCCCCCTGGGCTGGCAGAGCTGCACGCTCACCCTCCATGGCGGCTGCGCCAATCCATCGGCCATTGCTACGGCCGATCCCCAGGCCCTGGCGGCTGCGGGCGCTGGCATGAAGGCCCTCCTGGCGGCGGCGGGAGAGACCGGGCTGGATCTCCTGGGCGACCAAGGCCAGCTGCTGGGCCTGGAGCTGCCCTACGGGCGGGTTGATGGCGTAGTCCTGGCGGCTGCCCTGCCAGCGGCCCTGGAGCGGGCCGGGGTTAGGCGGCATACGGGCTCAGCCCTGGCGCTGGAGTCTCCGGGGGGATCGCCCTGGCGGGTGCGGCTAGCCGGGGGTGACACCCTTGAGGCGGACACCGTGCTGCTGGCGGCGGGGGCTGCCACAACCCAGCTTTGGCCGCCCTTAGCGCCGGAGCTGGCCACCAGCTGGGCGGGAGTGTTGGCCCTCAGCGCTAAAGATCTGGCCACCAGCGACCTGCCGCCAGGGGCAACCGCCGGCATTGTCATGCCCCTATTGGGCCAGCGCCAGGCCCTGGAGCAGCAAACCCCCAGCCTGGGGGAGGCCCGGGCGGTGGTCGATGCGGGATTGGCCCCCTGGGGAGCCGACTGGTTGCTGGGCCAGATCAGCCTGGTCAATCCCCTCGGCCAGTTCGATCCCGAGCCCGATCCAGCCTGGATGGAGGCGCGCCTGCGCTCCGGCCTGGCCCGGGTCTGGCCCCAGCTGGCCTGGCTACCGGCCCGTTATCACCAGCTGCCGGTGAGTTTCACGGTCAGCGGGGTCCCGCTCCTCGGGCCGGTGGCCCAGGCCCCGGGCCTGTGGGTCTGCGCCGGAGTGGGCGCCCCCTTTGCCGCCCTGCCGCCCCTGCTCGAGACCCTGGCTGACCAGCTGGCGGCCGGCTCGGGGTCCTAGATCGGGCTCCTAGGGCGGGCTCGCGTTAGAGGGCGCTGGGGTTGGCAGCCGGCCCGGCTTTGCCCCACCATGGGGAGATAATGACTATTCAGCTCACCTCGGACCTTGAGGTCCTGATGCGCATGGGCCTGGCCGTGCTCTGCGGCCTGGCCATGGGCCTCAACCGGTCCCATCCCGCCTCCGGTCCCCAGCCGAACCGCCTGCGGGTGCACGTGCTGGTGGGCTTGAGTGCCTGCCTGCTGGTACTGGCGGCCGGGCCCGACCTGGATGCCCGCAGCCGGGCGATCCAGGGGGTGGCCACGGGGGTGGGTTTCCTGGGGGCGGGCGAAATCCTGGTGGAACAGGGCAGTAAGAGAGGAAGCAGCCCCCAGGTCCATGGCCTCACCAGTGCGGCCTCGATCTGGTTCACCGCCTCCTTGGGGGTGACCGTGGCCGCCTCCACGCCGGTGCTGGCGTCGGTGGCCCTGCTCCTGGCCCTGATCACCCTCTCCCGCCACGAACCCGCCAGTTGGGAGCTCCACAGTGGCGACCCCACCGAACCCAGGGAGCTTCCAGCCCCTAGCCAAGACCCCAAAAACCATGGTTGAACCCGGTCCAATGGCAGCCAGTGCTCCATCTGTTGGGCAGGAGCTGAGCCTCTGGGCGCTCAAGCCTTGGTGGTGTCAGCCCTGGTCGATCTTGTTGACGGGGATAGCCGCGATTGTTGGCAGTTGGCTGCTGCTGGGCCGGCTCTGGATCACCATCCCCGGCGCCGCCCTGGTGCTGCTCTGGTGGTGGCTGTTTCTGGTGATCGTGCCAAGGGCCTATCGGGCGGAGGCCAGGGCCGGGGTCCCGCCAGAGCGTCCTCAATAGCACAGTTGGAAGCTCTTGCTAGCGAGCTCAGCGGAAACGCAACGGATCAGCCTGGCCCTAGCCAACCTTCTAAAAAATTCAGAATAAAAAGCGATAACGGCTGCGGTCGCTGTCGATGGTCGCTGGATCCGGCCATTTCGCATCCCAGTAGCTGATGCCATTGCGGTAGGTGGGCACCCCAGGCAGCTGGTCGATCTCGAGTTTGGTGCCGGCCATGGCCGTGATCAGGCCGCCAATTTCCATCGGGCCCAGGTCTGTTTTGAGGTCCTGGCCCGCTAACCCCATCAGCTGGGGCAAGCGCAAGATGGTTTCAGGTCGGGTCAGTTTGTTGAAGAGGGCCTGCACCGCCAGTTTCTGCCGTTCCAACCGGCCAATGTCGCCCATTTCGTCGTGGCGAAAGCGCAGGAAGCCCTCTAAATCTTTGCCCTTGAGGGTTTGGGGGCCGGGTTGGAGATCAATCAACAGCTTTTGGCTGTAGTCGTTGTAAACCATGCGCTTGGGCACCGTCACCTCCAGGCCGCCGAGGGCATCGCCCAGGTGGCGCACCAGGGCAAGGTCCACCAGGACGTGGTGACTAAGGGGCCGGCCCAGGTGGCTGGCCAGTTCCGCCTTGAGGGCCTTAGGGCCACCCAAGCTATACAGGGCATTGATCTTGAGCGGCCCATAGTTGGGCGACTCGATGTAGGTGTCCCTGGGCACCTGGGTGATCTTGGTCACGCCGTCCTTGATTCGCACCGTGGCGATCACATCGGTGTTGCTGCCCCTGTCGGTACCCATCACCAGCAGGTCCTGGTCGCCAGCCCCGATCCAGGCGCTAAACGGGTTGAGTAGCTCCGTGCCTCGCTTGAAGACATCGCCCTTGAGCAGGTCGCCCAGGGGGCCGGCCAGAACCAAACCACCGGCCAAGCCGATGCCAATGGCCAGCAGCACGGGCAGGCGTTGGTCCCGGCGGCGGGCCTGGGGCAGGGAATGCTTCATGCGTCCTGAAAGCCTGCTCGGAAGCTATGGCAATTGCCTGGGCTACCGGTCGCTGTCGCCGGTAAGACAGGTCAGTTTGTAGGTTGACCAGCCTGGCACTAGCGTGTCGGCTTAACGGCGGCTGGCGGCGAGGGCCTGCAGTCCTAGGCGGATATGGGCCCCCAGGGCTCCGAGGGCCATGACTTGCTGGGGATGGCGATGCTGCTCCAGGGCGCTGCCCTGGCGGGCAAGCTGCTGCAGGAGCTGCTCGCCCACTTGGCCATAGGCCCCTAGCAGCTGTTCCAGTTCCTCGAGATCGTCGCTCCAGGGCTGGTGCTGCTCAGGCTGGAGCTGACCCTTGGTAGGGCTGGGGCCCTGGAGCAAGCTGGCAACTGGGGAATCGGAGGAGCCTGCCGTGGGGCTGGAGCTTCGAGCGGCCTCGATCGCGCTTTGCCGCAGGGCTTCGAGCTGGCGGAAGCTGATCGCCTCCGGCACGGCCGCCCCCCCTGGGGCTGGGGCCCCGGGGGAGTTGGTTGTAGGGGTATCGCCTGTCTGGGGGCGTTGGTTGAGCTCAGGGCTGTAGCCAGGCTCAGGCCGGCCATTGGGGCCATCCATGGGCTGGGGAAGTGGGAAAGCCCCTCGAGCCTATGGACATCGTCTCAGGGCTCCAAGGGGTGCCCGTGGGGGATTTCCCGTTCCAGTCTGGTTCGGTTCGTGCCCGCTTCCGGGACGGCCCGAGCCTGGCAACGGGCCCCATGCGTGAACACCAGAACGAGTAGCGCCTAGATCCCCAGGGCCTCTCCGGGCCGCAGGCCGGCCTGGACGCGCCAGAGGTCGGCGTAGGCGCCACCCGCTTGAATCAGCTGCTCATGGTGGCCGGCTTCGACGATGCGGCCCTGGTCCATCACGACGATGCGATCGGCGTGGCGCACCGTGCTGAGGCGATGGGCGATCACCAAGGTGGTGCGCTCGGCGGTGATCTGGTCGAGGGAGCGCTGGATCGCCGCTTCCGTTTCGTTATCCACGGCGGCGGTGGCCTCATCAAGGATCAGCACCGGTGGATTTTTCAGAATTGCCCGGGCCAGGGCGATGCGCTGGCGCTGGCCGCCGGAGAGGCGCTGGCCCCGTTCGCCCACCACCGTGTCGTAGCCGTGGGGTAGGGCCTCGATGAAGGGGGCCGCTTCTGCCTGTTGGGCGGCGTGCTCAACCGCATCGCGGCTGGCCGAGAAGCTGCCGTAGGCAATGTTTTCGGCCACGGTGCCGTGGAAGAGGAACACCTCCTGACTGACCAGGCCGATCGCCCGGCGTAGGTCGTCAAGCCGCAGTTCCCGGATCGGCATGCCATCGAGCAGGATCTCACCGGCCTGGATGCCATAGAGCCGCAGCAGCAGCTTCACGATTGTGCTTTTCCCTGACCCCGTGGCGCCAACGATGCCCAGGGTGCTGCCGGCGGGGATGTGCAGGTCCAACCCCTGCAGCAAGGGGTCGCGGCCCTGGTAAGCGAAGCTCACCTGGCGGAACTCCAGCTCGCCCGCCACCTGGGCTAGGGGCAGGGGCCGGTCGCCGCTGGCGATGGCGATCGGGGTTTCGAGCAGGTCCAGCACCCGCTGGGTGGAGGCCATGGCCCGCTGGTAGTCGTCGAGGGTGCGGCCCAAGGCGGTGAGCGGCCAGAGCAACCGTTGGGTGATGAACACCAGGAAGCTGTAGCTGCCCACGGCGATCTCCCCCTGCCAGGCCTGGAGGCCGCCGATCACCAGGATCGCCAGGAAGGCAAACAGGATCGCGAAGCGGATCAGGGGGATGAAGGCTGCCGAGAGGCGGATGGCGCGGCGGTTGCTGGCCCGGTAGGCCTGGCTATCGCGGCTGAGCCGCTGCTTTTCCCAGGCTTCAGCCGCGTAGCTTTTGATCGTGAGCATGCCGCCGAGGTTGTTGGCCAGGCGGCTGTTGATGTCACCGGCCCGTTCACGCACCTCCCGGTAGCGGGGGCTGAGCCGTTTCTGGAAGGCCAACGAGCCCCAGAGAATCACTGGAATTGGTAAAAAGGCGACACCTGCCACATGGGGGGAGAGCCAGGCCATGGCCCCGCCCACCGCCAGCACCGTGGTGATCAGTTGCAGGAGGTCATTAGCGCCGCTGTTAAGGAAACGCTCCAGCTGGTTGATGTCGTCATTGAGCACGGCCATCAGCCGGCCGGAACTGCCCGCCTCGAAATAGGCCATCTCCAGGTGCTGGAGATGGTCGTAGGCCTCGATGCGCAGCTCGTGCTGCACGGTTTGGGCCAGGTTGCGCCAGAGCAGCTCGTAGAGGTACTCGAACAGGGATTCGGCGCTCCAGATCACAAAGGAGAGCACCGCCAGCACGCCCAGCTGGCTGGGAACCGAGGTGACGCCGAAGGCGGCCAGCCAGGAATGTTTCTGTTGCACCACCACATCCACCGCCAGGCCGATCAGCACCGGTGGCGCCAGGTCAAACAGCTTGTTGAGCACCGAGCAGCTCACCGCTAGCTGCACTTGGCGCCGGTGCGGCTCGAGGGCAGCGATCAAGCGAGCCAGGGGCAGCCGTCGGGTGTCGCCAGGTCGCTGAGGGTGTTGCTCGACTGGACCGAGCCCTTTGGCCGTTTTGGGGGAGGGGTTGGGGGAGACCATGGCGGGTAGCGGTTTGCAGGAGGCTGAATGGACCCGGCGACTGCTTAGGGGTCACTCCCCAGCTCTGGTCGCGAGCAGAGCCCATCAACCTTGGCCCTAAGCCCCTTTAGGCGGAAGCACCGGCTCAAACAAAAAGTCCTGGCGGCCTCCAGCAGGGGCACCAGGACAGGAAAATTTGGATTAAGCCAAGGACTGGGGATCCAGGCTGGGATAGAAACGGACCGGGGAGCGCTCCGGCCTTGATATCACCAGCGGTTGCCACCGCCACCGCCGTCGTCACCGCCGTAGCCGCCGCCGTAGCCGCCGCCGTCGTCACGACCACCACCACCACCGCCACCACCGCCGCCACGGCCAGCGCCGCCGCCACCACGGCCAGCGCCGCCGCCACCACGGCCGCCACCACCACCACCGCCGTAGCCGCCGCGGCCACCGCCACCTTCGCGACCACCGCCACCGCCACCTTCACGAGGAGTTGCTTTGTTGACGCGGATCATGCGACCCATCCACTCCACATCTTGGAGATCGTCGATGGCTTTTTGCTCATCGGCGTCGTTGCTCATCTCGATAAAAGCGAAGCCGCGCTTACGACCGGTTTCGCGGTCGAGGGGCAAGCTGCATTGCTTGACCTCGCCGTATTGGCCGAAGAGATCGAGCAGATCCTCCTGTTCGGCTTGGAACGAGAGGTTGCCTACGTAAATGGTCATTCCTTTAGCGGAACCTGGAACTGATTCGTGAATGCTGCGGTTCCCTTGGGAACCAGAAAGCGTTGAACCATCCCAACTCTACAGCCTGCCCTTGCCCTCGGGATCGGAGGCCGCCGACTCTGATGGCGTTCTGTGAAGCGGATCAGAAGGGAAGTGGAAGAAGGGCCTGCGACCGTTTGAAATGGATCATTGTCAGGAAATCCTCACCCGTTAGCGGTCCCTGCTGATGACGGCACCCGTTCCCTGGAGTCTCGCCTGGAGTGACAACGGCGACCTAGCTCCCCAAGATCAACTTGACCTGCTCCAGTGCCTCGTGGCCTGCGAAAGCGCCAGCGTGCAGAACGTTTTAATCATGGCGGTGGAGCAGCTGGTCGTGGAGAACTACAGCCTGCTGGCCTCCGTTGATCTCACCAGCCTCTGTTCCTGAAGTCCTTCTTCGGCCCCGTGCTGACCAAGGGACTACTGGTTCCAGCGGCGGCCCCCCAAAGTCCGGGGATTAGGGATGGGGGATTTGATGACAAAAATTCCGGGATCAGCTTCCCTGGGGGATGGGCTGATCCCGGTAAACGGGGGATTCCAGCAATATTGATTGTGCCCTTCGGAGCTCTAATTCGCTGGACCTTGGCCGGGGGCGGAACGTTGGTGGGGCTGGGGAGAGGCCCCCAGCCCTTTGGTTCTCGAGCCCTTCTGGGTCTCAATCCTGGTGGCGGCTGATCTGAAGTTCCTTGTTCATTACACGGAGTCTTTTGAGCGAGTTGAACACTTCATCAGGCATGCCCTTAGGCAGGTCGATGGTGCTGTGGCCATCGAAGATCTGGATCCGGCCGATGCTGCGGCCGCCGAGTCCGGCCTCATTGGCGATGGCGCCCACAATGTTGCCGGGCTTCACCCGATCCCTCCAGCCCACTTCGATGCGGAAGCGCTCCATGTTCTCTTCCGGCTGGCTGTCCTCGGTGCGGAAACTCCCGCGGGCGGGGGCTCCGCCAGCCGGGCCTACGCGAGTGCGGGGCTCGCCGCCGCGACCGGGGCGATCACCACCCCGCTCATAGCCCCGCTCCCCCCGGTCGTTGCCGCGGTCGTTGCGGCCCATGGAGGCTTGCTGGCGCATCCAGTTTTCGTCGCCTTGAACCAGCAGGGGGGCCTCTCCTACGGCCAGGCGCAGGGCCGCCAAGGCGAGCTGGTCGGGGGTTGCCCCCTGTTCCTGGCTCACCCGTTGCAGTATTTCGGCAAGCAGGGCCAGCTCCTCGCGGCGGCTGTCTTCTGAAGGATTGAGGGCGGTAGTGAGTTTCTGGCGCAGCAGGTCGAGGCGGTGCTGGTTAATCGTGGCGTTGCTTGGAACCTCCATCGGTTCGATTGGCCGCCCTACGGCCCTCTCCAGGCCACCAAGGAACCGGCGCTCCCGCGGCGTGAGAAAGAGGATGGCGTCTCCGGTGCGGCCGGCCCGGCCGGTGCGGCCAATTCGGTGGACGTAGGCCTCGGAGTCGAACGGGATGTCGTAGTTCACCACCAGGGTGATGCGCTCCACATCTAGGCCGCGGGCAGCCACATCGGTGGCCACCAGCACGCTTACATGGCCACTTTTAAGACGGTCGATCGTGCGTTCCCGCTGGTTTTGGGCCACGTCACCGTTGAGCACGGCCACGTCGTATCCCTTGGCTTCCAGGGATTCAGCCACCGCCACGGTGATCGCCTTGGTGCGGGCAAAAATAATCACCCCTTCCTTCGTTTCCGCTTCCAGCACCCGGCTGAGGGCCTCCAGTTTTTGGGGCGCGTTCACCGTGATGTAGCGCTGGCGGATGCGGCTGGCATCGTCGCCCTTCTGGCGGATCGTGATCTCGGCGGGATCGTTGAGGTATTGCCGCGAGATGCGGCGGATTTCGGGCGGCATGGTGGCCGAGAACAGCACCACCTGGCGCTTCTCGGGGAGCTGGCTAAGCACCCATTCGACATCGTCAATGAAGCCCATGCGCAACATCTCATCGGCCTCATCGAGCACCAGGGTGCGCAGGCCGGAGAGGTCCAGGGTGCCCTGGCGCATGTGGTCCATCACCCGGCCGGGGGTGCCAACCACCACCTGGACGCCGCGTTTGAGCCGGGCGATCTGGTCGCGGAAATCGGCACCGCCGTAGACGGGCAGCACCCGCAGGTGGGGCATCTTGGCGGCGAAGGTGTTGAAGGCTTCGGCCACCTGGATCGCCAGTTCCCGGGTGGGGGCGAGCACCAGCACCTGGGGGGTGCGTTGGTTGGGGTCGATTGCAGTCAGCAAGGGCAAGGCGAAGGCGGCCGTTTTGCCCGTACCCGTTTGGGCTTGACCAACCAAGTCCCGGCCTAAAAGAAGCTCGGGGATCGCCGCTTTCTGGATCGGCGAGGGCTGCTGGTAGCCAATGTCAACCAGGGCTTGCAGCAGTTCCGGGGCGAAGCCGAAATTGGCAAAACCATTCTCCGGTTCGGCGACGCTGTCCTCAAGAGCTGTCGCTTCGCCGGCCGGGGCTTCGCTGGGTGTTGCCTTCAGGGCGCTGGTGGTTTGGGCGGCAGCCGGCAAGGACGGTTCAGAGAAGATCGCCACGGCTACCTCCTGGCTGCTGGGGGCAGGGGTGGAATCCTGGGCGACCTCAGGGGTTGCGCCTTCGTCGGGGGTGCTGTCCGTCGCATCTATTGATGCGCTCTCGTTGTCAGCGAAGGTTGTAGGAACTGTGGCGCTGAGATCTATCGAGGAGCTGACGCTCTCGCAAGCAGAAGTCTTGGTCAAGTGATGTGGGCCTGGAAAATCCTCGTCTCGCAGGCCGGCAGATACCCGTTGAACGTAGATCCGAAGCTGCTCAAACCTCTGGCCGTGGCCTAGGTGGCGATCAGCGCTGGGTCCCAGCACGTTCAAAAAACTGCCTTGCCCTAAAGCAAAGGGTGAAATGAAAGTTTATCACCTTTCGTGCGCCCCATCGTGACGATTGCTAAAGACGTCTGGCCAGGCTGGCTTGCCCTGGATGCCTCAGCTGGCCGGGGCCTGGGCCTCCACCCGGCCGTAGTCGTCGCTCAGGCGCTCAATGTCGTCCTCGCTGAGCCAGCGGCCGTGTTGCACCTCGACGATCAGGAGGTCGTTTGCTGCCGCGCCAGCTCGGTGGATGGCGCCTTGGGGAATGGCCAGGAAGGTGCCCGCCTCGGCTGGGGTGCTGCGTCCATCACATTCGAGCCAGCCATCTCCTGACACCACCACCCAGTGTTCGCTGCGGTGCTGGTGACGCTGCAGGCTGATGCGATGTCCGGCTCGCACTAAGAGCCGTTTCACCTGGTAGCCCTCGCCGGAGCCCAGGCCTTCGAACCAACCCCAGGGTCGCTCGACCCTCCCGTTCTGGAGGGGGCTTGGGGTGGGGTTTTGCCGGAGCTCTGGACTGGTTTCTGCCATGGAGTGGGCCCGTCAACCAGTCTGGTCTTGAAGCGTATCAAGATTTTAGAAATGGGTTCTAGGGATTGGCTGCCAATCGCCGTTTGCCTAGGGCCTTTCCTTAATCGTTAGCAGGCTGGGATGGGCCCAGGTCCAAGATTTAAAAAAAAGCCAATCGAACGATTGGCATGGATTGGATTTGATCTCGGTTTATCGAAGACTGCAGATCCATCCAGGTTTAGGTGGAATTTAGCTATTTTAGATCAATAATGAGATTGAAAAGAGGGTGTCAGAGCCGCCTGGGGCCAGGGGATCAAGGGGGTCACTTGCGCACCCTTGGGCACCTCGATCACAAAACCAGGTTGGGCCTGGAATGTCATGTCAGCGATGCGGGGGGTGGATTCTAAGCCGGAATTCCGAGCAGGAATGGGAAATGGCCTTTCGGGGAGACTAGTGGAGCAGGGGCTCTGACAGGTTGTCGTGTTTCACTTCCCTTCCTGCACGGGCATGAAGGCGGTTAACACACTCTGAGCACGTCATGAATACACCGGTAAAAATGCATCATGACGGCTGCAGATGCGACCTTTGGATTTCTCCTGGTGCCGCTGAACGCACTATGGGGCAAGGTTGCGATCAAGTCGCCCAGTGTTTACTCTTCGTTGGAAAAGAATTGCCTGAGCGATCAGTCCAGCGCAAGCCAGCTGGGCGCGTTGGTGGTGATGAGCCAGGCCCGCTGGCGGGCCCGGGTAAGGCCCGTATAGAGCAGGCGCGGATCCCAGTGGCGCGTTTGGGGAACCAGCAGCACCACCTCCTGGTACTGGCTGCCCTGGGATTTATGGATCGTGAGGGCCAGGGCCGGTTCGGCGGCGCCCAGGCGGGCGGGGTGGAACAGGCGTGCCCCAGGGCTGCTGGCTCCAGTCGTAGCCCCAATGTGGGCTGGAAAGGGCCCCGGAAATAGCACCAGCCGTTCGTCCGCCCGCTCCACCAGCACGCCGATGTCGCCGTTGGCGAGCCCCTCTTCAGCCAGGTTGCGCTGGCAGAGCACGGGCGTGCCCAGGGGCCAGTGCTGGATGGCTTTGCCGGCGGCCTTGCCCAGGAGCTGGCGCTGCAGCGCTTCCACCCCCCAGGCCCCCTGGCGCACGGGGCTGAGCAGCACGCAGGCCTCCAGTTCGGCCAGCAGGGCAGCGATGGACGCTGGGGGCCTGGGGCTGCGCTCGCCCTCGGCACCGGCCCCGGCGGCCCAGGGTCCCCAGTCGATCGCTTCGGCCAGGTCCTGGAGCCGGTGCTGGTGGCGTCGCAATCGCTCCAGGGCTGGGCCGGGCAGGCGGTCCGCCGGGTGACGCTGCCAGACCAGGTTGTCTGCGGGCCCCAGGCTGGCTAACTGAGTGCGCAAGCCAGCCCCGCTCCCGTGGCGAAGCAGGGCGTCTCCTGGGCCAGGTCGCAGCGCAGCAGCGAAGGCAGCGATGGCGCCGTTGTTGCGATAGGTCGTTTTCAGTTCGATGGCGGCCTCGCCGAGGGCGAGGAGGCGGCCGGGCTGGCCCAGCTCCTGCAACACCGCGCCCGGGCCCACCGGTGGCAACTGGGCCGGATCGCCCACCAGCAGCAGCTGGCAGGAGTCCGGCAGGGCCTCCAGCAGGGCCGCCATCAGGGGTAGGTCCACCATCGACAGCTCATCGACCACCAGCAGGTCGAGGGCGAGCGGATGGCGGCGGTTGCGGCCGAAGCGCTCACCGCTGCTCTCCAGCAGCCGGTGCAGGGTGGTGCAGGCGGCCTGGCCCAGGCGTTCGGCCAGGGGGCCCGCCAGCCCTTGGCTGCCCTCCTGCAGGGTGCTGCGCAGCCGGGCCGCCGCCTTGCCCGTGGGGGCGGCCAGGTGCAGCCGCAGCTCGGGCCGCAGGGCCAGCAGCGCCCCGAGCATCTGCACCACCGTGCTGGTTTTGCCCGTACCGGGGCCGCCGCCCAGGAGCACCAGGCGATGGCGCAACAGGGCCGCCACCGCCTGCTGTTGCTGGCGGTCCAGGCCCTGGCTTGCGGCGCTAGCCACCGCCTGGTCCACGGCCGTCGGCTCCAGCGGTGGGCTCAAGGGCGCCTGGGCCCGGGCCGTGAGTTGCCCCAAGCAGCTCTCCAATTGCAGGTGCCAGCGGCGCCAACGCAGGCGCCCCTCGCTCCAAACCAGGGGCGCCTCCGGCAGGCGCTCGAGCTCGCTGGCTGGCACCGCCAGGGCTGAGGCGGCCAGGGCCAGGCGGTGGCGCTCCGGCCAACCCTCGGGGTCGATCGCTTCGGGCGCCGGGCCGTCCAGGTCCAGCTCCAGCTCGCCCCGCTCCAGGGCGGCGGCCATGGCCCCAATCAGTTCTGCCAGGGTGGGGTCCGTAGGGCTGTTCGTGGGATTTTCACCGCCGCACAGCCTGGGCAGGGCCTCGATCAGGGCCAGGGCCAGGGGGCTGGGGGCTAGCGGGGCACGGGGCAGTGGCGCTGCGTTGTCTGGTTCTGGACTGCCTCGATGGGCTGGATTGCCATCGGGTCGGAGCTTGGGCGGTTTGGCTGGGGTCATGGGGTCCCCTGGCGCAGCAGCGCGTCCAAGGCCAGCACCCGGCTGAGCGGCGGGCGCTCCACCAGGCAGCCCGGCACGGGGTCGGCCGTGGTGGGGCCGGGCAGGCCCCGCAGGAACAGGTAGGCGTAGCCGCCCAGATGGGTGTTTGGCTCGTAATCAGGCAAACGCCAACGCAGATAGCGATGTAGAGCCACCAGGTACAGGTGGGCCTGCAGGGGGTAGTGGTGGTGCTCCATCTGGTTCACCATCGCCGCCTGGTGGTAGTGGAGCGGCCCGCAGGCGCTCGGTTGGCCGGCTGGGTCCCGCTCGCCAATCCAGTTGCTTTTCCAATCGATCACCCACCAGCGCCCAGCCACCCGGCAGACCAGGTCCATGGAGCCCGTCAGAAAACCGCGGCTGGCGATGTTGAGGCGCCCTAGTCCGCGGTCATAGGTCGCCCCAAAGAGTCCGCCCGGGTGGCTGGCGAACACCTGGGCCAGGCCCTTTGTGGTGATCAGGGGCTGAACGCTGCCACCAACGGCAAGGCCGCCTGCCCGGGCCACGGCTAGGGGCAGGTCGAAGCCCATCTCGTTGATGCGCTGGGAGGCGGGTAGCTCGGCCAGGCAAAAGCGGCCAAGGGGGCCGCCCAGGGGGGTGTGGCGCAGCTGGTCTAGGGCCCGCTGGACGGGGCCCAGTTCCGTGGCGGCCAGGCCGGCCCGGGCCAGTTCCCGGCGGATCACTGCCGTGTTGGCGTCGCTGTTGCCGTCCTGCTGGAAGTCGACCTGTTCAAGGATGCGGTGGAGGGCATCCCCCGGCCCGGCTCCCCGGGGAAAGTGGCTTAAGGGGCCATGGGCGCTCCAGGCTTCGCCCCCTGGCTCGCCTGGGCTACCGCCAGAAGCTGGTCGTCCTGATGGTCTGGGGGCAGGGTTGGGACCTGGCTCAAAATCGCCGCCAATCCCAGCGAGGGTTTCGTTCTCGGATAGCAGCAGGTCTGCTTCTCTGCCCTCCTCGCTCACCTGGGGCGGCAGCGGTTCCTGGCTGCCATGGGTCCAGCCCGAATAACTGCTGCGGCCCCAGCTGCGGTCAAGCCGGTGCCGGGGCACGGGCCCGCAGCTGAGGGTTTCAGGCGTTGAAGGCGGTATCCAGCGGCTGGGCAGGGCTGGCAGGGGGGCGGGTTCGAGGCGCTGCAGGGGCAGGTCGCGTTCATGGCCATCGGCATCGAACAACCAGGGGCCGATCGCCCCGGCCTGGCCGGCAGGGTCCTTGGGCAGGCCCAGCACCAGCAGGTGCCGCGCCCGGGTGGCGGCCACGTAGGCCAGCCGCTCCCGTTCCTGGGCCTGGGCGGCCTGGTCCTGGAGGCTGGCCAGGCGGCCGATGCCCCAGTGGGGGTCCAGGTGCAGGTCCAGCCGCGGCCGGCTGGCCCCGGCGGGCTGCCAGCGACGACCGAGCTGGGCCAGGCCGGCCTTGATTGCCGGCTGGCCTTGCCAGAGGTAGGGGCAGATCACCACCGGGTATTCCAGCCCCTTACTGCGATACACCGTCACGACCGCAATCGCCGCCTGGGCCGCATCGCTGTTGAGTTGGTGGTTGGCGGGCACGGAGCGATCCTCTGCCAATCGCAGGCTGCGTAACCAGTCCGCCGCCGCCCCGGCCCCCAGTTGCTCGCAGTGCATGCGTTCCTGCACCAACTCGGCGGTCTGCATCAGGTCGGCCAGGAGTCGCCCACCCAGGGCCAACCGGGCCAGGCCCTCGTGGTCGAGAAGCTGGGCCAGGCTGGCTAGTACCCCTTGGCGAGGCAGGTCCAGGGCGAGGCGGCTGATGGCTTCTGCCAGTCGATCCCAGCGCTCTGGATCGGGCCCTGCCAGCTCCTGGGCACTCCAGCCCAGCAGGGGGGAGGCGGCCAGAAGGCGCAGGCGCCTGGTGCTGCCCGGATCGGCCAGGGCATCGAGGAGCCGCTGCAGGCCCGTGGCGCCGGCGCTAGCAAACACATCGCCAATACTGACTAGCCGGCTTGGGAGGCCGCGCCGTTGCAGGGCTAGCCGCAGGGCTTCCGCCTCCCGGTGTTTGCCGACGAGCAGGCAAAGATCGCCGGGGCTAAGGGGCCGCTGCTTGCTGTCGAGGATTGGCCCTGCACCGTCCTCGCTTGCTGGCTCGGTTTTGCCCTCCCGCAGCTGGAGCTGGCGCTGCAAAAGCTGGAGGCAAAGGGCCGCCACCTGGTCGGCCAGCTGGTCGCTATCGAGGGCCAGCAGCTGCAGGGGTTGCTCGCCGTCGTCCAGCAGCAGCTCCCCTTTTTCGGCGCAGGACTCCACTTCAGGCACCTCCAGCCTGGAGAGGGTCAGTCCCGGCGCCATCAGGGCGTTGAGGGCCTGCACCAGGGGCTTGGAGGAGCGGCGGTTCTGGCGCAAGCCATGGAGGCCATCGGCCCGGGCCCGGGCCCGTTGGTAGGTGGCCAGGTCGCCGCCGCGGAAGCGGTAGATGGCCTGCTTGGGGTCCCCCACTAACACCACGAGGTGACTGGCATTGGCTCCGGATTCGGCCAGGAAGGCCCGCTCCAGGATCCGCCACTGGATCGGATCGGTGTCCTGGAATTCATCGACCAGGGCAACCCGGTAGCGCCGGCGCAGGGCCGTGATCAGGGCGCCGCGTTCCTGGCCGGAGGGGCCCGGGTCGAGGCCTTCGAGCAACTGGGCAAAGCCCATGCGGCCGCTGCGCTGGCGCCGGCGTAGCAACTCCTGGCGGGCCCAATGGCCGAAGTGCAGCAGGGTTAGCTCTAGGGGCCCATCCACCAGCTCGGCGATCGCCTCAAGCAGGGGCCGCTGCGGCAGGGAGATCGGCCCGTCCTCGTAGGGGGCCACCATGCGGGTGAACGGCCCAGGGTGGAAGTATTCCCGCAACAGCTTCTCTTGCACCACCGCCCGGTAGCTGGGCAGGGCCGCTCGCTGCTCCTGGTCAGCGATCCAGCCGTTGAGGGCCCCGACCCGGTTGCTGCGCGGTTTGGCTGAGTACTTGCAGGCTGATGGGAACGCCTTGGAGCCGAACCGGCCGCGCAGGTCGGCGGCCGTGAAGCAGAAGGCCTGCTCCAGGGCAACAGCGCCCTGGTGCCAGAGGCGGACAAACCGCTGCCAGCGCTGGGGCCAGATCGCCTCCAGTTGGGGGGCTAGGGGCTGGTCGGCGTGGATCTCCGCCGGCAATGGATCGAGCTCCAGGGCGGGATCGCTATCCATCCGGGTGAGCACGCCCACCAGGTGCTCGAAGCGCAGGCCCCGCTCCTGCAGGCCGCCCAGGAGCTCCGGCGGCAGGGACAGCAGCTGCCCTTGCCAGTAGTCATGCACGATTTCCAGTCGCAATTGGCTGTCGTCGCTCTCGAGCTCCACGGCCGGGCCCAGGCCCGCCTCTAAGGCCTGCCGTTGCAGGCTGCGGCGGCAGAAGCCATGGATCGTGGTGATGTCGGCCCGATCGAGATCCTCGAGGGCTTCGAGCAGGCGGGCGCGCAGGGTCCACTGGGCCTGGGGGTCCGGGTTTTGGCCTTGATGCCACTGGGCCAGGGTGTCGTCTGGATAGGTCTGGGACTCGCCTGGGGCTTCGAGGGCTTCGAGGCCCTGCTGCAGTCGCCGGGCGATGCGATCGCGCAGTTCGCCTGCGGCTGACTCGGTGAAGGTCACCACCAGCAGCTCCTGCAGCCGTTGCTGGCGTTCGGCCACCAAACGCAGCACCAGGTGGGCCAGGGCAAAGGTCTTGCCCGTGCCGGCGCTGGCCTCCAGCAGCTGCAGGCCCGGATCGAGCGGGAACTGGTTGGCGTCGAAATCCTGGAGCGGCGGGCTGGGTCTCATGGCTTGAGGGGCTCCAACCGTTGCAATAGGGGGCCATGGAAGGCGCAGGCCAGCGCGCCGAAGGCTTCATCCACCAGCTCCCGGCCTGGACGGTCGGCGCCAAAGCAGAGGGCCAGGCTGGCCTGCTGGCGTTCGGCGCGGTGGTTGGGGCCCCCTTCCCAACACTCGCTGGCCTTGGCCCGGCCCGTGCCGGCCTGGCGCCGTTCGGCTTGGGCATAGGCCCAGCCCGTTTCCGGCGGTAGGGGCCAGCAGTGCTGGCGCCCCTGCTCCCGCCAGGCCACCAGTTGCTCCAGCAGGCTGCCGGCTTCCAGGGGACTGGCGGGCGCGTTGATCTGGGCCACGGGCCGGAACTGGTCACCATCGCGGCCGATCAGTAGGCCCCGGCGGGGGGCCGCCCCAGCGGCGGTGGCGAGCAGCAGGGCCAGCCAGAGCTCCTGGTGGTGGGCGCAGCGCACCTGGGCCGAATGCCAAACCACCAGCGCTTCGCCATGCCAAAGCAACTGCGCCTGCAGACCGGCATGCATCGCCAGGCGCCGCTCCCCGGGGCCGAGGTCCTGCAGGCTCTTGTGCAAGGAGCCGTAGCGCTTGTTGAGGCGTCCCGACTCCAAAATCCCGGCCGAGCGGGCAGGCAGCAGTCCCTGGCCGCGGTGCTGGACCAACCAATCCGGCGGGACCAGGGGATCTGGGGAGTCCGGGCCCGGTCCCCCCAGGGTTGGGGCGTCCTCCAGGCTTTGGCGCAGCAGGCTGGCGCGCAACCGTTCATCCAGCTCCAGGGGATCGAAATCCTCGAGGCCCAAGTCCCACTCCCGCGGCCGCAGGCCCAGCTGCTCCAGCCAGCAGTCCTGGGGCTGGAGCAGCCAGTGGCGCAGCTCGTTAAACGCCCCAGCCGCTCCCCCCTCCCCCGGGCGCCCGGCCTGGGGGAGATCGCAGGGGGCAGGACCATCCGCCAGGGCCAGGGGGGCCAGGACCGTGCTGGCATCAAGGGCCTGGCGGGCCGCCAGCAGGCGCCGGTCGCAGCTGGGGGCAGGCCTGGGGCCGAGGGGCAGGAAATTGGCCCGCTCCAGGGGGTTCGGGCTGTGCTCGACCAGGAGCTCCCGGACTTGCATCTCGCCGAGTTGCTGCTCCAGCAGGGCCAGCCATTGGCGCACCGGCGGGGCTGGTTGACGCGCGTCGCCGTTGCGTTCGTCGCGACTGCACCAGCTCACCAGCAGGTGGTCCCGGGCCGAGAGCAGGCTTTCGAGCAGCACATAGCGGTCCTGATCGCCGGGGTTGGGGTCGCCTAGAAGCCGCTGCTGCTCCATCAGGTGGAAGCCAGGCCGCTCCCCCTGACGGGGGAAGCTGCCGCCATCGAGGCCCATCAGCACGATGACCCGGTGGGGAATGGCCCGCATCGGCTCTAGGGCGCTGATCGTGAGCGAGCCACTGCGGTGGCCGAAGCGGCCGCTGTCGGCATTCAGGCGCTCGGCTAGCACTTCCGCCAGCACCGGCGCCCCTAGCCGCAGGGGGCTACCGGAGGCCACCTCCTGCCAGTCGGCGATGGCACTGCGCAGCAGTTGCAGTTCCCAGGCCCGTTCACCCCCGTCGCCGAACCAGCTGAGCAGGAGCGTGTCCAGCACCGGCGCCCAGTCGGCCGGGGAGCGGGCGAGCGCCAGGCGCTTGAGGCTGTGGCGCAGCCGGTTCAGCAGCTGCAGCCAGCGTCCCTGGCGCTCCAGGCTGCCGGCCATGGCCAGGGGAGCGCAACCGCCCGGGGCCAGCCCTGGCTGCTCCGGAAGCGCCAGCCCCAACACCAGCCGATCGATCGCCCAGGCCAGGCTGTGGGTCGGGTCGCCGCCGCGATCGCCCCCATCGAGACCCCAGCGGAAGCCGGCCCGTTGCAACAGTTCGCCGAGGTCCGAAAGCTCGCTGGCCCCCAGGCCCAGGGTCTCCAGCAAGGGGCTGTGGCTGAGCAGGGCCTCCAGGCCCGAGGCCGTTAGCCGTTCCCCCCCTAGCCGCAGCAAGGCCAGCAGGCTGGTGGCTAGGCCGCCCTGGTCCTGCTGGCTGCGGTCGGTGAGCCGCCAGGGCAGGGCAATGCCAGTGGCGGCCGTGTCGCCAAACACCGCCGCCACCAGGGGGGCGAATTCCTCCACCTGGGGGGTCATCACCAGGATGTCCCGGGGGGTGAGGCTGGCATCGGCGGCGAGAAGTTGCAGCAGCCGATCCCGCAGAATTTGCACCTGACGGAGCCGGCCCGGGCAGGCGTGAAATTCCAGGGAGCTATCGCCTGGGGGGCGCTCGATTGATCGGACCTGGTCCGGTTCCACCAGGGCCTGTTGCAGCTGCTCCAGCAGGCTGGCCCGCCGCGGCTCCTGGCTGGGGGTGCCCGCTACGGCGATGGCCGCGGCGGCGGCAAACAGGTCCTGTTGTTGAGATTCGCCCAGCTGGGTCTCGCCGCTGCCCTCAAGTAATTGCTGGAATTCGGCGCCGAGCCGGCCAAAACGGGCCTCCAGACTGGGCACCCCCAGGCGCCAGTCGTCCCCGAGGGGCTCCAATCCCAAGGGATCCAGGCCGGCACCATCGAGGTTGGCCAGCCCAGCGGCCCCGGCCCCGGGCCCTCGGCGTTGCCATAGGTCCCGGCAGGGGGTGAGCAGGTAGATCTCCACCTCTAGCTGGCCGGAGAGGGCCTGGAGCAGGTCCACCTGGATCGGAGCCATGCTGCTCAGCCCGAACAATCGCAGGGGGGACGGCAAGGTGCTGGCGGCCGCCAGGGTGGCGGGATCGCCGGTTTTCAGGGCTGCGATCGCCTCCAGCACCCGCAGGCCAAAGGGCCTCACCCCGAGGCGACTGGCCAGTTGGCGTAGCAACAGCGGTTGCCAGCGCTGCTGCTCTGGCAGGGGCTGGCCCAGGCCGTCCTGGTCCTGGCCTTGCCACCAGGCCGCCACCATGGTCGGCCGGTAGAGGGTGTAGTCGTCGAAGGCATCGGCGATGGCCCGGCCCAGTTGCCAAAGGGCCCGGTCCACCACCCCCAGGCCAGAGCCCCGGTCCGCCCCCGCCCCCTGATTGCTGGCCAGGCTGCCCCTTTCGCGTAGCCATTGGCCCAGCTGGCCGGCCTCGGGCCGCTCCATCAGTTCGGGCAATAGCTCCAGCAGGGGCCAGACCAGCTGGTTAGCGCGCCAGGGGTCGTTGCCGCTGGCGGCGGGGGTGCCGGCCGGCGGTGTCACCGCCTGGCTGGCCGGCAGGGGCAATCCAGCCACCAGCCGGCGCAGGTGGCTGCCGGGAAAGGGAAAGCGCAGGTTGGCGCTGATGCCGCCGGCAAAGGCCCCATCGCTCGGATCGCTGCCCAATTCGAGGGCGAGCTGTTCGCCCAACCAGCGACTGGTCGGCCAGGTATTGACCACCACCTGGGCCTGCTCAAACGGACCTGGGGGTTCGGCTTGCAGTTTGGCGGCGAGCACCTGGGCCAGCCACTCGATCCGGTTGCTGCGGTAGAGGGTCAGCAAGGATCGGGCCCGGGGGGGTTAGGGGGTGTCGCTTGCCGGGGTCCAGAACGGGGCGCCCTGGGAAACGGTGGGACTTTCTGCTGGGGCCGGGATCAGGGAGGGAGCCGTTCCTGCCGCCAGCCTCTCGAGGGCGGCCAGGCTGGGGTGGCCGCCCCGCAGGGGCTCGGGCAGGGAGCGCAGGCCGGGGCTGGTGGTGACTAGGCCCGTTTCCGGGCAATAGGCCGTGAGGTCGCCGCCGTAGCAGGCGCCCGTGTCGACCATGACGATGCCGTTGATTTTGCGCAGCCCGGGGCCGGGGGTGTGGCCGATCACCACTTCGCCGAAGCGGCCGTCGTAGGCCTGCCAAAAGGCCATCCGCACCGACAGATCCGGGCGCCAGCTGATCGGATCAAAGCCCGCATGGGTGGCGACCCAGCCGTTGCCCCAATAGGCAACGGGCAGGCTGTCGAGTCGCTCCAGCCAGGTGCGGCAACGGCGCTCGCCCAGGTGGCGGAAGGTGTCGCAGCCTGCCAGGCCCTGCTGGGAGCGCCAGCTGCCCAGGCGCAGGGCAACTACCAGGTCCTGTTCGTGGTTGCCCTTGAGCCACACGGCCCGGTCCTGGTCCACCAGATCCCATACGCGGTCCATGGTGGCGCCGATTTGGGGACCCCGATTGATCACATCTCCGCAGAAGATGAGGCGATCACAGGCCGGAAGTTGGTCAAGCAGGGCCTCCAGGGAGGCAGCGCAGCCATGAACGTCGCCGATCACCCAGTGGCGACGACTGCTGCTTGAGGACGCCATGAACAAGAAGCGTTATCTCAATTTTGGCCCCAGGGGGTGGCATCTGTCATCCCTTTGGTTGCCAATCCCACCCCCGGGCCCATCCAAGCCCGTTACAAACGAGGCCAACCAGGGTCCGCCTGTCGGTTCGCTGGCGCACGAAATCCTGTGGCGCTGTTACTTTGCCGGCACTTCGCCGCTGAACCCATGGACCCCCAGTCCCTGTCCGTGGTCCAGCGGATCGGCCTGTTGCTCAAGGCCCTCGATGGCGCCCAGCGCACCAATGAGGCCCTAGCCCGCTGCAGCGATGGCGAAGCCATGCTGGACGTGCTGCTCGATGCCTCAAAAAAACTGGGCCTGGGCCTGAGCCGCCAGGATCTCAAGACCACTCCGCCGATCCGGGACTGGATCTGGTGGAAGAACAAGGAAGCCCTGCTCACGATCGGCGACAACACGCCCCGCTACCACCAGGACGGCAACCAGGGGAAGGCCGCCAGCAAGTCCAAAGCCGATCCCCAGGTCGAGCTGGCCCAGGGCGGGGCCCAAGGGCGTAAAAAGTTTCTCGGTCTGTTCTGAGCAGCCGTCAGTGTGACCAGCTCCCATTCAGCTAGGTCAACCAGGCCCAAGCCCAGACCCCAGGTCCCTCAGCCCAAGCTGGCCAAGGGATCACTGATCGAGCCGCTGGGCGCGTTGAACTGCCCCGTGGCCACGAACTCCAGCCGAAGTTTGAGGAAGGCGATGAACTGGGCATCGGTGGACACCACCGCCGCCGCAGGCCGGGGCACCCGCGCGGCCACGCTGGCCAGTTCCGGGGCCTCCAGGAAGGCGGGCCTGGTCACCAGCCAGAAATCGATCGTCTTGCCCTGCTCCTGGTAAAAGCGCACCCGCTCCCGCAGCACTTCCTCCAGGGGTTCTTCCACGGTGAGGAAGGTTTCGCTGGCTGCCACGAAGTGGTACGTGGTTGCTGTGGTCTCACTCATGGGGCGGTGCTGCCGAAAAGGGGATCGCGGCGCGGATTCTGAACCAGGGCCTTCATTTGACGCACGGCCGTCTCCAAGCCCACCGCCAGCGCCCTTGCCACGATCGTGTGGCCGATGTTGAGCTCCTCCATCCCCTCGATCGCCGCCACCGGCTCCACGTTTTGATAAGTGAGCCCATGGCCGGCGTTGACCCGCAGGCCCAGGCTGCGGGCCATGAAGGTGCCTTCGGTGAGGCGTGCCAGTTCCAGGGGTTGGGCTTGAGCGCTGGCTTCGGCGTAGGCGCCCGTGTGCAATTCCACCCAGCGGGCGCCGCTGCGTTGGCAGGCCTCGAGCTGGCCCCGCTCCGCATCCACGAACAGGCTCACCGGGATGCCGGCGTCCTGAAGCCGGCCCACTAGGCCGGTGAGGGGCTCCAGTTGACCGGCCACATCGAGGCCCCCTTCGGTGGTCACCTCCTGGCGTTTCTCCGGCACCAGGGTCACCAGGTCGGGCTGGATCTGCAGGGCGATCGCCTCCATCTCGGCGGTGGCAGCCATCTCCAGGTTGAGGCGGCTGCGCAGGGTGGCCCGCAACATCGCCACATCCCGGTCCTGGATGTGGCGCCGGTCCTCACGCAGGTGCACGGTGATGCCGTCGGCGCCGCCCAGTTCGGCGAGCAGGGCATAGGTCACCGGGTCCGGTTCCAGGGCGCGGCGGGCCTGGCGCACGTTGGCGATGTGATCGATGTTCACGCCGAGGCTGGCCATGGCGATGCCGGGGGTTGGTGGGATAGGGGTGGGGCGTATCCAGATCCTATGGATAGGCCCCGGCACCGCTCCCTTGCTGGCAACGACCAGCCCAGCAACCGTCTGGCCCTGGCCACAGCCCAAGGGATGCTTTGGCCCTGGTCTTTTTTTCTTATGTAGAGCCGGTTCTTGT
Source organism: Synechococcus sp. UW140 (assembly GCA_945875915.1). Taxonomy (GTDB): domain Bacteria; phylum Cyanobacteriota; class Cyanobacteriia; order PCC-6307; family Cyanobiaceae; genus BAIKAL-G1. The sequence continues at coordinate 29,197 of CAMCMT010000024.1, forward strand.
GGTGAATGGGGCTTCGTTGCAACCGTTGTTGAGGTCTCCCTGCAGCCGCAGGGGCAACTGCCCTAGGTGGGCCTGGAGGCCCGATCTTGACCCCTACCTTGAGGACCCCCACCCGGAATCCCTTTCCCCGGGCCCTTGACCCCCTTGCCAGGGCGCATGTCGGCGCAGTTCACCCCTCCGATGACCCCCGAGGCCAGTCTCAGCGCCCGGGCAACGAGTTCGGACGTGGTGGCCATTAACCCGGTCCTGGGTCGCCTGGCGATGGTGGTGACCCAGGATTTAGCCCTGCCCCTGTTCTTCCGGCAGCTCACCGTTCTCGGCGTCGAGCATCTGCCCCTTGAGGGACCGGTGCTGCTGGCCCCCACCCACCGATCCCGTTGGGATGCCCTGCTGCTGCCCCATGCGGCTGGCCGGCGCCGCACGGGGCGCGATTGTCGTTTCATGGTTTCGATCGATGAGATGGTGGGCCTGCAGGGCTGGTTCCTGGAACGGTTGGGCTGCTTCCCGGTCAATCCGCGCCGACCTGGCCCTTCCTCCTTGCGCTTGGCCGTGGAGATGCTCCAGGGCCACCAGCAGCTGGTGGTCTTTCCCGAGGGACGCATCCAGCAAGACGACGAACCGCTGCGGCTAATGCCGGGCCTGGCCCGGCTGGCCCAGCTGGCCCTCGCCCAGGGGGTGCCGGTGCAGGTGCTTCCGGTCGGGATTGGCTATGGCCACAGCCGGCCCCGGCCCTGGGACAAAGCTGCCATCTGCTTCGGTCCAGCCCAGCCCCTTGAGGGGGATGGGCGTCGGGCCTTGGCCAGCTTTACCCACCAATTGGCGTTGGCGATGCAATCAGCTGAGGAAGCGGCCCGCCGGGCCGTAGGCCGCCCCCTGGGGGCCGCCTAAAGTCTTGACAAGTTTGCCCCTTGCCTGTGAGCCGGCCCTACGCCGCCCTCCGGACCGCTGCCCTGGCCAGTGGATCAGCCCTTGCCCTAGTGCTTGCGGCGACCCTTCCCCTGGCAACGGCCAACCCGGCCGGGGCCCAAGCCCAGCCCGTTAGGGCCCTCGATTCCAGTGTCGGTGGCTTCAACTTGGCTTCGGTGAACGCCCTGCTGGCCAAAGGTGATGGGGCCGCTGCCGGTGGCAACTACTCCCAGGCCCGCAAGGACTACGACGAGGCGCGCGAGGCCTGCCGCCGTTTGATCGGCTTTTACCGCGACCTGAGCGGCGCCTTCCGGGGCCTGGATGCCCGAATCCCCAGGGAATTGGATCAAAAGGGCCGCGAAGCCCTCGAAGCCCAGGCCCAAGCCAGCCTGCGTCTCGCGGCCCTGTTCCGTCGCCAGAACCAGCCCGAGGTGGCCGTCCCCCTATTAGTAGAAGTGGTCAAAATCATGACCCCCGCCCGCGAGGAGGGCCGCAAGGCCTACCAGAGCCTGGTGGAGCTGGGTTTTGTCACCACGCCCTACACCGCGGCTGGCCCAACGCTCAACTGAGCCCGGTCTTCGCGCTCCCCGAACGCCTACCTAGCTTTCCAAAGTCCCCCTGCCTTGCTGGTTCCCCGCCCATGGTTCAACCCGATCAGGTGAAGGACGCCATCCGCTTGGTGATGCCCGATGCCCATGTGGAGGTCGAAGACCTCACCGGCGGCGGTGACCATCTGCAGGTGAAGGTCGTGTCCACGGCTTTTGCAGGCCTCTCCAAGGTGAAGCAGCACCAGCTCGTGTACGGGGCCCTGCGCAGCGAGCTCGCCAGTGAGGCCATCCACGCCCTTGCCCTCACCACCACTTCCCCGGCCGGTTGAGGCCTAGGGCTTGCCAGCGCGAGTCCCCTTGGTCGAGTTCCAGACCGTTCCCCATTTTCCCTTTCCTGCCAGCATTCCCATGGATCCCAGCACCCGCCAGCGCATCGAAAGCCTTGTTGCCAGCAGCCCTGTGGTTGTGTTTATGAAGGGAAACAAGCTGATGCCCCAGTGCGGCTTTTCCAACAACGTCTGCCAGATTCTCAATGCCCTGGCGGTGCCGTTTGAAACCTTTGATGTGCTCTCCGATCCGGAAGTACGTCAGGGCATCAAGGAATTCTCGGATTGGCCCACCATCCCCCAGGTCTATGTGCAGGGGCAATTCATGGGCGGATCCGATATTTTGATCGAAATGTATAACTCCGGTGAGCTGCTCGAAAAGATCACGATTGCCCTGGCCTGAGTTCCGTAGCCATCCAGTACCTACATCAGGGTGCTGGATCGGTCAACTTGCCAAACTTGCCCACACCTCAGTTGCGTCCGGTTTCGTAGAGGGTGCTGAAGTTTTCTCCAGGGCCCACGAAGCTGGAGGGGTCCAAGACCCAGCGGTCCACCACCTCCTCGAGGCGCCGTTGCGAGAGCGGATCCAGCACGGCGGTTCGCCGCAGGGCATGGAGGTAGCCATCGGCATAAAGGCGCAGATCGGCCGGCCCGTGGTATCGGCTTGCCAGGGATTGGCAGGCGTCACAAAGCGACTGGAAATGGCGGATCGAAACGGGGTTCTGAAGGGCTGTCATGGTTGGACAGGCAACAGGGGAGGCACGCGGGTAAGGGGTTTGGGGGGGGTGCTGGACAGATTGCAAGGCATCGCCTAAAACCAGTTGGCAGACCCATCTGCCGATAGCCTAGGCAGACACGTCCAAACACGGTTGGAGGGAGCCGCGAACCAGATCACTGCCACGGTCACCGCCACCTCCCCGGGGACAGCACTGCCGATTTTCGGTGAAGGGGCCCTGAAGCGGGTTCTCGTGGTGGAGCCCCACCCCACCCTGCGCACCGTGTTGGCCCAGCGCCTCCGCCAGGACGGGCACTTGGCAGCGGCGGTGGCCACGGCTGCGGAGGCGATTGATCTGTGCGAGGAGCAAACCCCCGATCTGATCATCAGCGCCGAACTGCTGGACCAGAGTTCGGCCCTGAGGCTGGCGGCCCAGCTGCGCACTCCGGTGATGGTGCTGACCGCCCGCACCGGAGCCGAGCCAGTGGTGGCACTGCTCGATGCCGGCGCCGATGACGTGCTGCGCAAACCCTTTGGCCTGGAGGAACTGGCGGCTCGGTGCCGCAGCCTCCTACGCCGCAGTGGTAGCGGCCTGCAGGAACGGGTCTGCGTTGGGCCCCTCGAGGTGCACCTGTTGCTGCGCCAGGTGACCCTGCGGGACCAGCCCGTGGAATTGAGTCCCCGCGAATTTGCGCTGCTCTGCGCCCTTTTAATGCCCCCAGGCCTGGTGCGCAGCCGCCAGGAATTGTTGCGCATGGCCTGGCCGCCCTTCAGTGGCGGGCCCCGCTCGGTGGACACCCAGGTGCTGACCTTGCGCCGCAAGCTGGAGCAGGCCGGTCTTGGCGAAGGCGGCGGCATCGATACGGTGCGTCAGCAGGGCTATCGCTTCAGCCTCGACACCATTCCCGATTCATCGATTGCTGCCCCGGCCGTCGCGACGAGCCCCAGCAACGCTGTTTGAGCTTCGTAAGGTCCTGGCAATGGCCTGAGCATGGTCTGGAAGGCTCGCCCTTCCAGGTTTAAGGCGCCAAGGTTCTGGCCGACTGAAGCCCTAGGACGACCAGTTCACCCAGCAGCATCAAGGCCGTAAGTACCGCTAGCAACTGGTAGGTCCAGGGGGGCGAAATCCTGCCGATGGCCTGGGTATTCAGCCCCGTGTGCTGGTGAAGCTGCTCTAGGAAATCGGCGAAATCGGTGACCCTTTGGGGCATTAAAAAGCTCCCTTTGGCGCTGCGGAGGTAATAAACCCTTCCCCCCTGGCTGGTGGCCACGGCCGTCAGAGCTGTGATCTCGTTCCATTTCAGGCTCCAACCGCGGCGTAGCCACCAGCTGCACCAGGGCGGATGGCCTACCACCAGGCCATTGGGGTCCATCGTCACGCTTTCACTGGTGATCGCCAGCACCAGCGCCAACCCCAGGGGCACGGCGATCAAGAGCAGGGGGCGCAAGCCGCCTCTGGCAAGGAGCGGCAGGGGCAGCACTAAGGCCAGGTAAAGACCCACCAGGGTGCCGCGGATCAGGGTTGCCATGCCGTAGTGGCGCCGCCCCAGGCCCGCCATCTGACCAGGTCCGGGTTGGCTCGCCTCTCCCCCAGCCTCCGTAGGGCTCATCGGTCTTCGGGGGAGCCGGGCAGGGGCTCCAGCAGGCTTGCTGGGCGGTGGCGGCCGGCAAAGACTTCGTCCTCGCGCCCTTTCCAGAAGCTGCCCAGGCGCATGAGGTCGGCGTGGGCCTCCTGCAGTTGGTCCAGGTAGGTGTCGGGATCCAGGGAGTCCTTGGCCTCCTTGAGTTTTGACAGGCGCAGCAGGTGCCACATCCAGGGTTTGCCCAGTTCGCCGCGCTGCTCCAGGTAGCGGGCGAGGTCGGCCGAGCTGGGGATCGGACTGGGCTGGGAGCTCATGGAGGAGTTGGGCCAGGACGACAGCCTATGGAAACTGGCCAGGGCGTTGTGGCTGGCGTCAGGTTTGCTGGAGCTCCGGCTGGCTGGGGTCCAACGCCTTGGGTCCGCACACCCTGGGGAATGGCGCTCGGCGTTAGCCACTCGCGGCTTCCTGAGAATTCTCAGCGACGCTTGCTTCCGGCCAGCTCGATCATCAACCGAGGCACAGCTTTTTTTTGGTTTTAGCACTAGCAATAGCATCGCAATGATGCGTTTTAATAGGGATCTCTTCATTGGATTCCGATGGCTTTCCATCACCGTCCTGAGACCCTCGGCGTGAATGCCCATTTGAGTGCCCGGCTGGCAGCAGCCAATCTTCCCGATCAAATCCCCCGCAATCGTCTCCCCGAAAAGGGTCTGCGAGCCGATCTGAGCTACGAGTTGATCCACGATCACCTGATGCTTGATGGCAATGCCAGGCTCAACCTAGCCACGTTTGTTGGAACCTGGATGGAGCCAGAAGCGAGGCAGCTGATGGAGGAGTGCGCCGAAAAAAATATGATTGATAAGGATGAATACCCCCAGACGGCAGAGATTGAGGACCGCTGCCTGAAGATCATCGCTGACCTTTGGCATGCTCCCGACCCGGACCAGGCGGTAGGTACCTCCACGACGGGCTCGAGCGAGGCCTGCATGCTGGGTGGCCTGGTGATGCGCTGGCATTGGCGCCAGCGGCGCCAGGCCGCCGGCCGGCCCTATGACCGGCCCAACCTGGTGATGGGCTCCAACACCCAGATCTGCTGGGATAAGTTCTGCGCCTATTTCGATGTGGAGCCCAAGCTGGTGCCGATCACGCCGGAGCGCTTGCAATTGGGTGTCGAGGAAGCGATTGCCCTCTGTGATGAGAATACCATCGGTGTCGTTGGGATCCTCGGCAGCACGTTTGACGGTAGTTACGAACCGATCTCGGAGCTACAGATCGCCCTTGACACCCTGCAGGACCGTACGGGCATTGACATCCCCATCCATGTTGATGCGGCCTCTGGTGGCTTTGTAGCCCCCTTTAATTCACCGGATCTGGTTTGGGACTTTCGCCTGCCGCGGGTCATTTCGATTAATTCCAGTGGCCATAAGTATGGGGGTGTGCTGCCTGGTGTGGGCTGGTGCCTGTGGCGTGATCAGGGCCAGCTGCCGGAGGAGCTCCGTTTCAATGTCAACTACCTAGGCGGTGAGATGCCAACCATTGGCATGAATTTCTCCCGCCCCGGCGCCCAGGTTGTTGGCCAGTACTTCAACTTCATCCACCTGGGCTTTGAGGGCTATCAGCATCGGATGAAAACCCTCGAGGCGATTGCCTGCTATCTCGCCGATAACATCGCCAAGCTCGGACCCCTGCGCTTAGTTAGCCATCCGCTCGGCCAGCTGCCCGTGTTTGCGGTGAGCCTCGATCCTGCCATCTCCAACTGGACCGTGTTTCAGTTGGCTGACAAGCTGCGGGAACGGGGCTGGTTGATTCCGGCCTACACCCTGCCGGCCAACTGCGAGTCCCTTGCCGTGCTGCGCATTGTCATCCGCGCCGGCTTCAGCCGCGATATGGCCGATATGCTGAAGGAAGATATCGAGCGGGCGGTTGACTGGTTCCAGAGCTTGGAGGGACCGATGCCGAAGCCCCATGAAGTACGGGCTTCTTTCCATCACTGAAGCCAGGGAATGACCCCGCTCCATTTGTAACGACTTGATGGCATGGATAACGGCACTTTCCAGCACTATCTCATTGGACTGCTAGCCATTGGTAACAATGTGTCTTCAATGGGTGCCTATTTGGCCCAGACCCAGGGGCTTGCTAGGCGACGCATTTGGCAGGTGATTTTCCTCACCACGCTTGTTTGCTTTGTCTTCCTGGTGTTGTTCATGTTGTTCGGTACGGCCGTTCTGAACTTTTTTGGCATCTCGATCAGCAGCTTTGAGATCGCCGGTGGCTTGCTCCTGGGCGGTGTGGGGATCGAAATGATGGGCGCCGCTATTCATGGGCCGGCTGCCCACAAGTCGGTGGACATGCCCCAGCAGGATGATTTCCATACGACCCTCTCCAATGCCGTGGTGCCAATCGGCATTCCCCTCACTGTGGGTGCCGGTACGGCCTCAGCGGTGGTGCTGTTCGCCAATGCTGCCGCCAGTAACGGCAGTGGCGCCAGCCTGCTGGCGGCGATCTTGGCACTGGTCTTGATCAATGCGGTGGTCTTCCGGTTTGCCACCACGGTGATGCGCCGCGTGGGTCCCCTGGGCCTAACGATCTTCACCAAGATCATGGGGCTGTTTACCCTCGCCATTGGTGTCGAATTCGTCGTACAAGGAGTGTCGACGATTGCCACCGGCTTGATACATAAGGGAGCGTGATGGCGGCGTCCCAGGCCGGCGCGTCAATCCGGCAGCGCCCAGGGGTTGAGGCCCAGGTCGGCGCCCAGGCGATGGGCGCAGGCGAAACCGCTGAAGGCCACGGCATTGAGCCCCTGGCCGGGGAAGCAGGAATCGCCGACGCAATAGAGCCCGGGAATCGCCGTGCGGTTGAAGGGCATCGGCAGCAGCCCCGGCAAGCGCAGGGCCGGCACCGGGCCATAGCTGCCGCCGCTGCGGCCAAGGAAACGGCGGTGGCTGCGGGGCGTGCCCACTTCCCGATGCCGGATCGCCGCCGCCAGGCCGGGCAGGATAGCCGCTTCTAGGCGGGCGATCAGGCGATCGGCATCGGCCTGCTTCTTGGCGGCGTAGGCGGCTGGTTCAAGGCCACTCCAGGCTTCGATCGAGGAGGGGCTGAAGACATGGACGATGTGGCGATCGGGCGGGGCCAGGCTGGGATCGAGGAGCGAGGGCATGGACACAAACACCACCCCCTGTTCGTCTTCCATCGCTTGCCAGTCCTCCAGCAGCAGGTGGTGGCAGTGGGTTCCGGCCGGGATCAGGGAGGCCTCCACCCCCAGATGCAAGGACAGGAACGAGGGCGAGGGCTTATAGCGCCGGCGCCAGGTGCGCTCTTGGGCGGGGGTGTCCTGGGCCTCGATCAGGCCGCCGAAGGTGTCCCAGCGGGTGGCATTGCTCACCACCCGGCGGGCCCGGATTTCCTCGCCACCAGCCAGGCGCACGCCAATCGCCTTGCCGTTGTCCAGCAGCACCTTGGTGACCCGGGCTTTGTAGCGAATGGCGCCGCCATGGCGCTCCAGGCCTGCTACCAACTTCTGGGCGATCACACCCACGCCCCCCTTGGGGTAATTGATGCCACCAGCGTGACGATCCGAAAACACCATGCCGGCATTGATCATCGGCGTCAGGTCGGCGGGCATCACCGACCAGCAGAAACACTCCATATCGATGAACTTGAGCAGGGCCGGATCTTGAATGTGTTTGCGGGCCACATCGCCCACATTCACCGGCAACCAGCGGGCCAGCCCCAGGCAGGCCAGGGGGGCCCGAAAGAACACCTTGGCCAGGTAGGCCGGATCCTCAAGCGAGAGCAGCGGCATCGCATCGAGGCAGTTGAACACGCTCCAGCAGGTGTCATAGAAGGCGCGAATCCCCTGGGCTTCGTGGGGGAATCGGGCGCTCAGCCGGGCCACAAAACTCTCGTAATCCCGATCCACGGCCACATCCAAGCCAGCGGGCAGGTGATACTCGAGTTGGGCGGGATCTGCGATCGTTTCACACACCTCACCCACATCGGCCAGGGCCCTAGTGAGCAGGTTGGTATGCCCCTTCTGGCCGAAACCAAAGATCATCGAGGCGCCCACATCAAAGGTGTAACCCTCGCGCCTAAAGCTGCCACCGGAACCGCCTGGAATCAGGTAGCGCTCCAGCACCAACACCTGCGCCCCCTTGACGGCCAGCTGGCTGGCGGTGACCAGTCCGCCGATACCGGAGCCAATCACCACCACGTCCCAGGGGTCCTTGCCTAGGGCCTGATCGGCGGCGTCTGGAGCGGCGTCCGGAGTGGGGTCGGGCTGGCTGGCGGAAGCGGATAACAGGCTGGCGGACACGACGCTCAAGCTGGGGTGGGGCAATGGGCCGACCCTAAGCAGGGGCCAGCTGGGGTTGCGCCGGAGCTGGATGCCGCGCAAAGGGTGCCAGGTCGGCCAGGGACCGGTCCCGGTAGGCGCCGTAGCGGCGCCGCTTGTCGCGGATGCGCTCGGGCAGCTCCGGCAGCAGGCCGAAGTTGGGGGGCATGGGCTGGAATTTGCCGCTGGGTGCTTCGGCGATGAAGTGGGTCAGGGCGCCAATCATGGTCGTGGGCGGCAGGCTGATCGGCTCCTGTCCCAGGGCTAGCCGGGCGGCATTGGTGCCAGCCAGCCAGCCGCCCGCCACGGCTGCCGCGTAGCCCTCGGTGCCGGTGATCTGGCCTGCTGCCAGCAGGTTGGGCCGGCTGCGGAATTGCAGGGTGGGATCGAGCAGCTGGGGGGCTTCGAGGAAGGTGTTGCGGTGCATCACGCCAAAGCGCACGAACTCGGCGTTCTCCAGGCCCGGGATCAGCCGTAACACCCGCTGTTGCTCGCCCCATTTGAGGTTGGTCTGGAAGCCCACCAGGTTCCAGAGCCGGCCGTCCTTGTCTTCCTGGCGCAGCTGCACCACGGCATAGGCCCGTTTGGCCCGCCGCACCGCTTGGTCCTGAAGGTCGCCCCAGCGGGGATCCCAGAGCCCGATCGGCTTGAGCGGTCCGTAGCGCATCGTGTCTTCGCCGCGGCGGGCCAGCTCCTCAATGGGCAAGCAGCCCTCAAAGAAGTTGGCGTTGCCCAGCTCAAAATCCTTCAGTTCGGCCTGTTCCGCTGTCAGCAACGCCTCCCGAAAGGCGAGGAACTGCCGCTTGTCCATCGGACAGTTGATGTAGTCGGCATCGCCCTTGTCGTAACGGCTGGCCCGGAAGGCCAGCGAGAGATCAATGCTGTCCCCTTCCACGATCGGGCTGGCCGCATCAAAGAAGTGGCAGTCTTCGCGTCCCGTGAAGCTGCGCAGCTGTTCAGCGAGGGCGTCACTGGTGAGGGGTCCGGTTGCCAGCACGGCGATCTGGCCAGGGCCGGGGAGCTCCAGCTGCTCGCGCCGCTCCACGGTCACAAGCGGATGGTTCTCCAGGGCTGTGGTTAGGGCGGCGCTGTAGCGACCCCGATCCACAGCCAGGGCGCCACCCGCGGGCACCGCGTGGTGATCGGCTGTGGCGATCACCAGGGAACCCAATTGGCGAAGTTCGGTTTGCAGCAATCCTGCGGCCCGGTCGCTGCCTAGGGCCCCAAAACTGTTGCTGCAGACCAGTTCGGCAAACTCAGCGCTGTGGTGGGCCGGGGAGCGACGCCCGGGCCGCATCTCCACTAGCCGAACAGCCAGGCCGGCTGAGGCAATTTGCCAAGCAGCCTCCGTTCCAGCCAAGCCAGCCCCAATCACGAGCAGGGGATCGGTTGGGCTGCGGTGAGACGGACTCAGGGGTGACACCAACGAAATCGCGAGGGCCGACTCGAATAGTTCCGCCTGAACTTAGGCGCGGGCGCGCTTGAGCAAGAGTTGAAGTTGACCTACGGCAGCGCGGCCGATGTTGAAGCCAGCCCAGCCCACGGCGAGTAGCACGGGGGTGGCAACCAGCAGAAGCCGAGCATCCATGGGGTGTTGGGGAGCAATCGCGTGGCTTGATCCTACGGAACTGAAGCGTCCAATCGCGGCCAGATCAGCCGACCCGATCGAAATTGCAGCATTTGGTTCGGGGAACGTGCGAGCGCCGGCGAGGGGCCTGACCTTCAGCCTTAACCAGCAGAACGGCAAGGGTTGATCCGCGGCCGGCCTGAACTTGGGGCCAAGGCACCGATGCTGAACCCCTGCCAAGGTGCTGCTCGAACTCTTGTTGTTGGCAGCAAACCTGGCGCTCAGGACCCGAAACCTGTGGTTTGGGAATGACCGGCATGGGCCTGGGCCAACTGTTGGTAGCGGCGCGCATGCTGGCGTTGCTCGGCGACCTCCCCGGCTGAGAGCTCCCTTTTGACCTGGGCAGGGGCCCCCATCACGAGGGAGCGGGGGGGCACGTCGCGGGTGACGACTGAACCGGCTGCCACTAGGGCCCCTGCGCCCACGGTGACACCATTGAGCACGATCGCGCCGATGCCGATCAGGCAGCCGTCCTCCAGGGTCGCCCCATGGATCACGGCCCGGTGGCCGATGGTGACATCGGCGCCAATCGTCACCGGTTGATCGGGGTCCCCGTGCAAGATCGCCCCGTCCTGCACATTGCTGCCAGGTCCAACCACGATGGGACAAACATCGCCGCGGGCCACGGCCGTGGGCCAAAGGCTGGCCCCTGCGGCTAACTGCACATCGCCAATCACCACCGCACTGTTCGCCACCCAGGCATCGGGATGCAAGCGCGGCTCGGGCCAGGGAAACGTAGTCATGCCAGGGGTTGCTAAGGGCAGTTGGGGCCAGTGTGCTCCGTTCCAGCCCCCGCTGGGGGCCTGCTGGCACTTGGAGGAGACCCCGGCTGGGTGATACGTTCGCTAGGTGCCCGAAAGGGCTGCCCCGGGGCCAGTCCCACGCGGCGGGTCGCTAGCTCAGCGGTAGAGCACTCGGCTTTTAACCGATTAGTCCTGAGTTCGAATCTCAGGCGACCCATGACCGGGTGAAATTGGGGTAAAAAGTAGCCCCAGATTTCCCCATGGGGGAAATAGGCCTCCCCTGGCTCCCCGTCATCCCCCGCAGTTTCAAGCGCCATCGCATGGGACAGCCCGGCCGGTTGCTGGAGTTTCACCGCGACAAGCTGCGCCGGAATTGAGCGGCGGTTGGCGAAGGTGCGGTTTGTGG
>CAMCMT010000025.1 GCA_945875915.1 Synechococcus sp. UW140
AGAACCGGCTTTTTGCCCTGGAGCTTTGTGACTCTTTGCTGTTCGTCCCAGAAGCCTCTCTGACCCACCGTTGTCGCAACAAATGCTCAGCAAATCATAATCGGGAGTATGCTGGAATCAAGTGTATTGTTAATTTTTCGAGGTGCCCTGCAGTGATTCCGCATTTAGTTACTGGAGAGGATCCATGTGCCACGCCCAGGATCCAGGAAGTTTCGGCAGTGGTTAGCCATAGGCCTGATGCCACGGCCTTCTCTGCGGCCTCTAGGCGGGCCAGTAAGCGCGCTGCGTCCGTAGCCGACGGCAAGAGTCGCCGATCGTGCCAGCGTCTTCCAAGAGGGTTTGACGAGGGCCGTTGAAAAGTCGGCAATCTTCTTTTCACCCTTGCTCACGGCATAACCGGCAGCCCGAAGCCTGTCGGCTTGTTCACTATTTATAGATGCTTCCAGGCAAGAAAATAGGATACCGCATAGAGCCATGGTAAACTTAAGCAAGCTCGAATCGTGCTAATGCCTACCGAACTGACCATTCTTTACATGGTCGTTGGATTTATTTTTGCCTTGTTTTGCTCTAGTATTGCAAAAGAAAAAGGCTACGGCGAGGCAGGATGGGCCTTCGTTGGCTTTTTCTTCAATTTTATTGCATTGATCGCAATAGCAGGGATGCCAGATTTAGTCTCACGTAAATACCTGAGACGGCTAGCCGAAGCATTGCCACGGGAGGAGGTAAAATCATAACCTATGCAAAAAGCCCACCAATGAAAAATAAATCTCTGACAATGCCACCTCGTGTATTTGCTATAATTTGCGCTGCTTGCGTAATCTGGCTTACTTGTGGATGCGCAACAAACTCTAGGTGGGAGCCAATAACAAATAAAACTAATAACTCAGAACTTTATTATCGATTTTTGGGCAAAAATTGGCTTAATGAAATAGTCAATATCGAAATAAAAATGCAGGCCGAAAATACAGATGGAAAGCCTACCAAAAGCAAAGTTGCAATAGATTGCAAAAAATGGACTGTTCAGTTGGACAGCTTTATGCCCGAGCCAATCAAGGCAGATCAGAATGTGATTTCTGAAATCGCCATGAAATACTGCGACTGAAAATACAACAAGCTAACCACTAAAAACATCAGTCATTCAATAGCTGCTAAGCATTTACCCCCACTTTCCCCACCTTGTCGTTAGCCACTGGTTTTTTTCCAAGTATCCACCGGGCTTCTTTGCTGGTGAGCGTTGCTCCAGTGGATTGGGCCAGTTGCAGTGCTAACCACCTAGGAATGGAATGCCGTCTCTGGCAGTCTCAGGACCCCCTGAGCTTTTTTAAAAGCCCCTTTCCGATCCCTTCAACCTCAAGAAGTTGTTCATCAGAAGCGGCCTGGATTTCTTCAATCGAGCGGAATGCTGCCAGATAGAGCTTATCTGCCTTTTTGAGACCTACACCTTTGGGCAATTACTTCCATAGCTGACCACTAAAATAAGAATTAGGCCACATAGATTCTCTATCCGCGTACATCGCCCACATTCGCCTGTTTCCTGGTGTGCTGCTCAAAAGTTCTGATAGCTCAGTTGGTGAAAATGTTTAGCATGGCATGCCTTAACAAATTTTGTGAGCAGATCATTCGCCTCCAGTTTTAGGCTTAACTCCTCTCGCAGCGGAGCATGAAAGTGATGCCATCCGCTGGCCTGGTCAACTACTGGGGGATAGAGCCTCTCGACCAGCGAATAAGAGTGCCATTGAGAACGCTCATTGCTTTTTAGGGCCTCGAACACATTACGCTAAGCACAAGGGCACAAATCCCGCCGGTCCATTCCCTTTAATCATTAATCCTTTATCGTTTTTGGTGAATACATCTGTGGGTATTGATTATTTCATCATGCCAAGACTTTCGTTGTCAGGCAAAAAACTAAAAGTACATTCATTTCCAAGTTGATAGCCCGTTCCGTAATTCCCACCGCTACGCTCGCCGCTGCAGAATGTAGCTGCATCAGGAATAGCCACGGGAATTCCGATGCTGGTAGTCTTAGGCTTCAACTGACCGGAGCAAAAACTATCAGAATAGCGCCTTGCTGTTCCGGTAGAAGGTTTACTTAAAGCGATTTTTCCGCATACGGCACCATCGGATTTTCCATTATTGGTAATGGTGCAATATCCAAAGCCTAGCATCTTGATGTTGCAACTCTCGGCAATAATCGGTCTATTGTGGTGTACATAGCTTTTACAGGCAAATACCCCTCCTGTGACCATGGAAATCGAAACAAGGACTATCGAAGTACGAATGAGATTTATACGTGTTGGCATAGAGGACAATTTCACGATTCATGGAATTGGATTTCAGCATTGTACACCCCTATCCTATAATAATCGCACGGAGCCACAGCCGGAATCACATAAGCGCGTAGTCGGCTAAGCGTGGAGGGCTGGACGTACCAGGCACGCTTTCCACAACTGCTGCGCTCTTTTTGCTGCCTAGCGCCCTTTGCCGGAACCTCTGCTAGAGGCTGTAGCGAAGGGCGCATCTTTACAAGAAATGGCATCAGCCCTAGCTAGGGCAGGCCGCACCACTCGCAATAGCCAAATGCTTAGTGCTACTCAAGTGAAGCGGCTGATGGCTCGCCTGGGGTTGTAGTGTTGCTCCAGCGCTGAAGAAACGTTAAGTGCATTCCTTGGTGGTGCATTACCCCTGTCATGTAGAGGTCAAGTTTTTTATCCAAAAAAACAGTTTGCAGTCGCCAGCAGATTAGAAGTCTATATGATTAAGCAGCCTCTTCTGACGTAATTCTATGTATGAAATCGCCTGGACAGGCATGTACGCAACTCAGTGGCTCGAAAGGCTTTTGGAGCCGGCGAAAACAGGGGCCATTGTATATATTATTGGTCTGCACAAGGAGCTGGGCTATGGCTTAATAGAATGCCTTGACGATTCCGAGGGCAACCCATTGATCGACGGCATTCGACCAGAGCTTTCGGGTCGAGAAATAGCTGAGTTTTTGTCAGATAAGAAAATTGGAGACTTTTCGATAGGCAGTCAAAAACTATTATTCGCATCTAAAGAATCAGCAGAAGCTATGAGCCTTAAGATCAAGAGAATTTACCATCATCTTGATCTATTGATTGAGGCGTCAGGACGTGACTACTTGAATCTTGAGGCCATTAACCCTAGAGACTCTAAGACGTGCTCAGGCTATACGTGCGAGATGGAAGAGCTGCTTAATGAGTACTGGAGTCTCTTCCCAAGAGAGAACCACAAGGTTCTTCAATAATATAAGATAGGTGTAGGCTTGCGCCAATGAGGCCTGTCGTTTGAAATCGATTTATGCATGCATTTAGTTCAGCGAAGTGCATATCAATAGACTAACCCAAGGCATTGGCCTGCATACGCAGCTTGAGAACGTCTATCTGGATAGCTGCAATCCGCTTTTTAATTTTGCCAATCTCTGCCCTTTTGTGATGATCTTGACCTCCTCGGGAGTTCTCCGACTCAACAACAGCATCCTCTGCGTTTCTAAGTTTGTACATCTCAGCAACCATCTCTGCTTCCTTATCAATAATCTGCAAGCTCCACGGAAGCCCGATGGGTTTCCCATGGGGTACAGGGGCAGGGATCAGATTGCGGGCGTTCTCAAGAACAGAGATTGGCTGTTTGGAAGCCTGAGATGGCTTGAAGAACCCTTTGAAAACCATTGATGTACGTACTAAGAGTGTGAGCTGAGCTTACAAGGCTTTCGCCGTTGGGCGGACCTCCCTGTCCTAAGCAGCGCTAGCCAATAGGGCCCTTCTAGCTTACCCCGCCAATGCCCGAACAAACTTAGTATCGGCACTTCTTCAACGCGAAGTTCAGCCAATATGCTTCGCCAATCCAAAAGCTACCAACTGCCAATCAACGGGCCAAACCCAAATACACAAGCAGCGAACGATTCAATCGTAGCAAGTCATCATCAGCAAGCATGCCAATCCGTTCTCCCAGCCGTTTTCTGGGAACGGCTGTGATCTTGTCCACCATCAAATAGCTGTTTTTTAGAAGACCATTCTCTGGCGTTAACTTCACTTTCAGCCTCAGAATCGGTGCTTCAATCGGCTCGCTGGTGATGAGGCAAACCGTAATAGACGCCGTAACAGCAAAAGCATCATCCTGAATGATCAACACAGGGCGAGGTTTACCGGCGTAGCCGGGACCACCGGCCATGGTCCAAATCTCACCGCGCTTCACACGCTGTACTCATCATTGGGCCACTCGAGCACCGAATCAATCATGGATTGGATTTCGGCTTCCTCCGGGCTTTGGGCGACCAACAGCGACTGGCGCCGAGCCTCGGCCGCGAATTCAGGCGAACGCACATCCGGCACCCAGATCTGGATTGGCCGCATGCCCTGGGCCCGCAGCCTCTGGCGGTGCTCACGCACCTTCAGGCGGGTGGTGGCACGCCTCACCTCCTGGGCTCTGGCGCCTGGGGTGACCTCCGCTCCCATGGGTCTTCTACTTTAGTTACATGTAATCCTAGCCAGTCTTGGCCTGATTGGCTAGCGGCCTGCCCTAGCTGCGATCTCAGGGGTAAGGCGACCGATCGGTTTCTTGTTGACCGGGGTGGGCCTCGAAGCCCCATGTCCACTGAAATGAACCTGGCCCCATCCAATGGGGGCTCCAGCTAATGAAATCAGCCAAGTTGAACTGGGGATTTGGCTATGGATCCCTCTCTCTTACCCCGCCAAGGCCCGCGCAAACGCTGTCGCAGTCCCTGAACACGATGCCCACGGATAGCTGCGAAAATCGGCCGTTATCGACGCCGAGCCTGCTTAGAACGGCAACTCCCCCTCGCCCAGGCTGCTTCCCCTACTGCTGATCTGCCCTTCCTCAGCCGCCGTCGCCTTGGCACTGCTGCGAGTGACGGCATTCGTCACTCCGGCGTCCTTTGATGCCGCCCCATTGGGGTTGCCACCACAGAGCTCCAGTCGATCGATGACCACTAGCGGTTTGCTGCGAAGCTCACCGCTGCTGCGGTCGTTCCATTGTTCGATCTCGAGCCGGCCGATGATGGCGACCTTGCTGCCCTTGCGCAGGTAGTCGCCGGCCACCTGGGCGGTTTTACCCCAGGCCTTACAGGAGATCCAGAGCGGGTCCTGGGGCTGGCCGTCCTTGGGCGGCCTGTTAACCGCCAGGGTGAATTCACAGACGCAGCTGCCGCTCTCAAAGAAGCGCAGCTCCGGATCGCGGCCGGCATGGCCAACCAGAACGAGCACGTTGATGCTCATGGCTTGATCCCCTGGCCTAGGGCGTTGAGCGTTTCGATCCGGTCTTGAACAGCCAGGAGGGAGGGCAGGCCGATCAAGGGATGGGTGCGCACCAGTTCATGCAGGGCCCCACTCCAGGTGATGTTGTGGAGGCGGGCAAAGGCATCGACCCGCACAAAGGTGTCGCTGTTCATCGCAATCGTCTTCTTGTGGTTGCCGATGCGTTGGCGCAGGGGACGGGGCCGGTCCTGGGCTGGAGTCATGGCTTGATCCTCCGAAAGTGGGTGGTGTTGCCGGGATGGCGGTGAATCGGGTTGGCAGGGAGCCCGCCTGTGGGCCAAAGCCGTACGCAACTGGGAATTAGGGGGCAGGATTCGACCCGGTAGCGGACCTGGCCGCGCTGCCAGTGCTCTCCAGGCCGGAAGCGCCCTTGGCCAGAAGCCGGCTGGGGTTGGACCTGGTACTGGGTTTGCCCTTGGGCTGGCAGCAACGCCCTGGCCTGCAGCAGCAGGTTGGCCAGCAGGGCAACCCGCTCCGAGAGCCGTTGCAACTCCAGCTGGCTGCGTTGGCCGCGGGCCAGTTCAAAGAGGGCCCGATCCCGCTCCGCTTGGGCGAGCTGTAGGGCGGCGAGCAGCAGCTCACTGGCCTGCTGAAGTTTCAAGGAGCTGCTCATGGCGCCAGCGCTCCTTGGTCAGGACGTTGCTGCTCTAGTTGGTCCCGCCGTTTGGAAAGGGCTGCAAAGAGGGTTTGGCCCTGGACTGGGGTGATCTCCCGAAAGGAGACCAGCTCGGAGATGCGCTCAGCGGCGCTTTCCAACTCCTGGAGGCTGGCGATGCGGGGGATATGGAGCAGGCCAGCCTCAAAGGGATTGGCAGCTAGGGGCGTTGTCTGAGCCGGTGAAGCCTCTACAGGAACGGGTTCCTTGGATGCGTCCGTCAGCAGAGGTTCTGCATTTGGGCTGGCTGCTACTGGTTGAGACGCCACGACCGCGATGCTGGCCGGAGCCAACTCGGATTGCTGGAGCTGCGCGACTGGCTCCGTGCCAGTAGGGGACGGACTGGCTTGAGAGCTGCGGGTGGCTGGTTTAGCCCTGCCCGTTGGCGGTTTGTCTTTTGGCGCAGGCCCTGGCTCTGGAGCCGCCGTTGGGCTTGGGCTGGCTGGGTTTTGGAGATGGAGACCTGCCTCCTTAACAGCGTATTGGGTCCGCTCCTCAGCTACGACAGGAGAAAGATTTTTGACTTCCGCTGTTGATGCTGTGTTTTCGCGAACGTCTACTTCGCTAGGTGCAGAACTGGGGCCTGGGGCCTGGCTCTGGCCGCCGTCCTCCAGCCAGGGCATGGCAGCTGCCGTCGCTGGGGCGGTTGGCTTGGCAGCACTACTAGCGGGGGCGATGCCCTGATTCGCAGGCGCGGCTGGCTCTACGGGGACCGCCCTAACCAGCTCGATGTCGAGAGCCTCTTCCTGGGTGATCAAACCCAGGGCGATCTCGGGGCAGTAGACATTCGCCCACCAGGCAGCCGCGCGGTAGCGGAGCATCTGGCCGGTCATCGTCTGCCACTTGCTGGTCTCGTTGCCCTGGCGGTCTTTACGGCTCCACCAGCCCTCTTTACGGGCCAGCTCCAGGGTGATCGTTTCGCCCTCGAGCACTTCTGCGGTCGCCTTGTCGGTGGCTACCGCATGGCAGCGGGTCGGGTTCTGCGGGTTGTCAAAGACAAAGCGCAGGGGCGAGAAGCGGCCGCTGGCATTGACGGTGGCGATCAGGAACTTGCTGCTCCAGGTCGGGCGGCCGTGGATCGGCGTCATGTTCTGCATCACCACCAGGGGCGAAAGACGCATGCGGCCGGCGATCTCCAGGGCGATCAGGCTGTTGGCGAGCCCCTGCTGGCCCTGGTACTCCTTCGGCACGAGAGTGGAGGAGCAGAGGGCCCGGGCCATGCGCTGGGCGGCGTCAAAGGCGGCCAGGCCACTGAACACCTGGAGCACTTCTGTTGGTGCCGCCTGGGCCGGCGGTGCTGGTTCGAGGGGAGCCAGGGCTGAACTGGCCTGGGCTTGTCCGGCCAGGGCGAGGGCTGATTGGGCAGCAGAGGGATTGGCGTTACTTGTGGCAATGGGATGGTTCATCAGAAGAGGTCGATCGTTTCCAGATCAAGAGCTGTGGGTTCGGGAAGGCCAAAACCAATGGAGGCAGGACGGAAGGGATTGCGGCCGTGACTAGGCCAGAGGCCCCTGGCCTGGCAGCTGGCAATCCGCGAGAAGGCCTCCTCCCGCCGCTTGCGGCCAATCTCAAGGTCCTGCTCGTCCATGAGCAGCAGGCCGCAGTCGATGGCTGCCGAGGGATCGGTTGGCCACTCAAAGACGATCAGTCCGGTTTCGGCCGGTGGCGTGCCGTTGCGGTGTTCGTAGCCCAAGGCCAGGTGGGCCAGCTGCAGGTCGTAGGCCAGCTCCTTGGCCTGCCAGTAGAAGCGCCTGGGCACAGCGCTGCGGGTTTTCTTGAGGTCAAACAGCCGGCCATCGCGGGTGACGACATCAGGCAGGCAGCGGCAGGGACGGCCCGCTGCGTCGCTCCAGAAATGGGGCTGCTGGCTGTGGGCGGGATCGAGGGCCGCCAGCACCTCACCCACCTCCGGGTCGCCGAGCAGGGCATCACGGATGCGCAGCGCCTGCTCCACCATCTCGCTACTGACGGGCGTGAGCCCGGCCGCCTCGGCCTCGGCGCAGTTGGCGGCGCCGATCTTGCTGTTGCGCGCAATCGTCTTAAAGACCTGAAAGCGGGACTCCAGGGCAAAAGGTGGTGTGAGCAGGGCATCGACCAGATCGCCCTTGACCATGTCGGCGCTGGGGACAAAGGCCACGGCATCGGGGCCAAAGCGTTGGCGCCAGGCCCGCATCGTGCCGGTCACGGCCGCCTTGAGTGCCGTGGGTGACCAGGCGGGATGTCGGTGGTAGTCAGCGAGGGACATCGGTCTCATGGCAGGTCCTCCAGTCCCTGGCCCAGCACGAAGGACCGGGCCTCCGCCAGGGTTGGGCAAAGACCCGAATCAATGCCGCCACCGCCTTGGTGCAGCAGGGTGGCGATAAAGCCACCGCTGATGCTCTGGCGGTAGCTGATGGCGATGCCCAGTGCGGCTAGGGCCGTGAGGGATTCGGCCGTGATAGCGCTCCAGTGGCTTTGCCATTGGGCCAGGTCCCTGGAGAACGCCGCCTGGATGGCGGTGTAACGGGCCAGGTCGCTGCCGCAGCTGGGATGGTGGAGCGGAGCCAGAAAGCCTGGCTTGTGGTCTGGGTTGCTGTTGGGGCTAGAGCGGGAGCTAGAGGGTTGGCTGGATTTGGGGCTGGAGCTGGAGGTGCTGGTCTGGATCTGGGGATCTAAGGAACTGGGCGACGCAGATCCCCGTTCGTGGTGGTTCATCAACAGCAATCGCTGGATGCCAAAGCTACCCCTATGAAACTTTTTCGGGAACGCGAATTAGAACTATTCTGATTTGGCATAGTTTGGGCATTGGTCGCGCTTGCCACTGAAATCAAGCGCGAATCAGCCCCCTATCCACCAGTGCCGCCCTGGGCTTGGGCCTCCTCGATCGGCTCCTCGAGCGGCACCAGCTCAACTGCCACTGTCCCAACCCAGTCATAGAGAGCTTTTTTGGCAATCGGTAGCACCACTGATGGCAGCCGTTCCCCGGCAAACAGGGCATTTTCAATCGCCATCACCTGCTCCATCGGCAGCTCGCCGGCTAGGCGCAGCACCTGCATGGCGGCTGACACCGGCCTGAGGCCACCGTGCTCCACCGCCTGATCAAACAGGCTGCGCAGCCGCTTGGTTTCGGCTTCCGCATCGATCTCTTCTTGGTGGGGCCAGAGGTCTTCTGGGCCCTCGAGTTTGCCGATGTAGCAAGCAAACCAGTCCTCCGCCGCCCAGGGCCGCCCATCTGGGTGCCTGACGGGCTGGGCCTGGCTGACCCGTTGGCGCAGCAGCTTGTCCTTGATCGTGCCCCGCTCAGGCTGGGACAGGCATTCGTTGAGGACCCCCAGCTGGATAAAGGTGCTGGGCTGGGGCTGGGTCACCTTGGCGTTTTCGATGTTTCCCCACTGTCCGCCCGCCACCCGCAGGGGCCAGGGGATCACCGCTGGAGCGGCCTTAGCCCAGTCCTGGGCCGTAGTGACAGACCAGCCATTGCGCTTACGCCAGTTGCGCAGGAAGCGGCCGAACTGGACCCGGGCCGCATCGAGCTTGGGCTGGAGGCTCTGCACTGGGTTGCCCATCGGGAACCCATACGGTATCACCGTTTACTTAGCGAGAAGCTTGATCGGTTGTGGGTTTAGGGGCTTGCTATGCGTAGGGGTGCTTAGTTCTGGGGCGGCTTGCTGTGGGCTGGTGGGATGGCTGACGGCTGAGCGCCTGAAGCCAGCAAGTACGGCTAGGCGGGGGCTTGAAGACCAAAGGCAAGATCTTTTATTGCTGCATCAGCCGGCTTCGGTGGGATCGGCAGCGGCGGATTTTTGGGGGTTGAACCCCAGCCAAGTGCCCTGTTCAAATTCCACCAACCGAATGGTCGGTCTGTTCCTTCATCTGTTCCAATACATTGAGAAGCATTGCAATATCTAGAAACTTGGTGCGTCGCACTCGGCTTTTAACCGATTAGTCCTGAGTTCGAATCTCAGGCGACCCATTGAAAACACTGGTAAAAACGAGGCCCTGGAAGGGTTTTGGAGCCAGTCATTCAGTTTGAACTGATGTTGTGAATGTTCACAGGGCGCCGGTTCGCGGCGTGGCGGACCCTGTGGGACCCCTTTTTTCACCTAGGTTTCACCCAGATTTCACCCGGGTGAAATGGCGGCTCCCTGGCTCACCGACATCTCGCGCAGTTTCAAGCGCCATCGCATGGGACAGCCCGGCCGGTTGCTGGAGTTTCACCGCGACAAGCTGCGCCGGAATTGAGCGGCGGTTGGCGGAGGTGCGGTTTGTGGGGGTGTGCCACCGGCTTTTGATTGGCGATTGCGCAAATCATTGGCAGACTTTTTAGGGAATGAACGCCCGCCCAGATGCCGCTTGGCTTTTGCAAGCATGGCCAAATCCTGGATTTCTTTGGCAAACTGTATGGGGATAACTTGAGACATATTGGTCCCAGTTATCAATCAAATTGCATGTCCAAGTTGCTTCTTCTGATGTCCCACTTGCAGGAAACATAGCTCCACCATCGGCGCTGCCGGCATTTTTCTGCGTCGCCACGGGGGCTAGGGTTCTATCCAAACGATTTTTTCCGGGCCAGTTGAGGAGTTGCTGGTCGACAGACCTCTCCTTTGTTGGTTGCAAAATGCCGCTTAGTGCCTGGGTTCAGGACGAGCAACTGTATTGGGACACACCACCGGCGCTGAAGAATTCCCGGGGCTTCAGCCGGTTATATTTAAACTCCAGATCCCCTAATTCCTCTTCGTAGGGATGGCTAAACACCTGCTGGAGTTCCTTAATTAGACTTGTTTTACCATGCTCAGCTTGTTGATAGGCAGGCACGATTAGCCATTCGCGCCAGGTGTATTTCGGGTTGTAATATTTCATCGCTTTGCTGGTTATCTTCACGTCTCTGCTGCCCGTAATGCAATCGAGCCAGTGTTGCAACCAGCGGTTCCAACGCGCATTAAGCTCTTCTGAATTGGGCAGGTAGAAGCTCTCTTTCAGGGCTGAGATGTTCTCTGGAATAGACGACAGCCTGCGAAAGAAAATCGTGTAATCCACCTTGGTTAGAGCCATCAGCTCAAGCAGCTCATTCACAAGGGCGTCGTCATAATTGACCAGGCCAAGCTTGCCGGCCCACATCAGTTCGATCTCTCGGTCCATCGCCCCGCTGAAACCTTCCCGGATCTGATCGAGCCTTGCCAGTGCTTCTGAGTTACTGGTGAGCAGCAGTCGGATGGAGGCCCAGAACATTTGATAGTTGGCTGCTGCCGCAACAGGTTGGTTGAAGAAGCAAAAATGCTTCCCCCCCCCAGTCCAGGGCTGGTAGCCGGGATCGAACAATTCACAGAATCCAAACGGACCGTAGTCGAGGGTGTAGCCCCCCGCGGCGCAGTTGTCACTGTTGAAATTACCTTGGCAGTAGCCCACCCGGATCCAGTTGGCCACCAAAGCGGTAAGCCGGTTGCGAAACAAACGGGCTAGTTCCACCACTTGCTCGTGGAAGGGAAGGCCCGCATCAATCTCCAGGCGGTAGTTGCGCTCGATCAGGTGTTGCACGACCATTTGTAGCTCGTTCAACGCCCCTGGATGGGCCTCGCTGCGGGCGCGACGGGCAAACAACTCCAGCTGGCCGACCCGCAAAAACGATGGGGCCACCCGGGTGGTGATCGCCGCCGGGTTGTCCACCAGAATGTCTGGATCAAGCGACTTGGAATTCGGGGAGTACCAGGGCCGGCGCACGGTTTCGCTGCGGGACATGTAAAGCGTTAGGGACCTGGAGGTGGGAACCCCCAAAGCGTGCATGAACTCCTGGGCCAGAAACTCGCGCACGCTGGAGCGCAGCACGGCGCGACCATCGGCCCCGCGGCAGTAGGGCGTTGGGCCCCCGCCCTTGAGTTGCATTTCCCAGCGTTTGCCCTTGAACAGGCCTTCGAACACCGAAATGGCCCGGCCATCGCCGTAGCCATTGCCAGTTCCAAACGGGCACTGCTGGGTGTATTCCGTGCCATAGATCGAGAGGGCATAGCCGGTTGCCCAGCCCATCGCTCGCATCGGCTCCCTTGCCACGCTGATGTCGCCCGAAAAGAGGCGTCGGAATTCGTCGTCATGGGCCAGGTCATCGCTCAGGCCGAGCTCGTTGAATAAGGTTGTGCTGTGGGCGATGTACTCCGGTGCTGGAATAGGCGTGGGTGTCACCGGCACGTAATGGCCGGAAAACACCTGGCGGGGCTGGTGATCGTCGCCATCGACAGTGGCCTGGGGATCGGCATGGAGCGACTCCATCAGCGAATAGTCGGCCCGTTGGCCAAACTCAGCGAAGCTTATGGTTGTGGGGGAATCGGGTGCGCTCTGGGTGTTTGGCATGGGGCCGATCGTCACGGGTCTCTCTCGGGTTCTGGGCTTTGCCGGGTGCTGGCCCAGACTCTTTAGTCATCATCCCCGGCTTTGGGGTCACCCCTGGTTCCGCCCCCATCACCGTGGCCGCCAGTCCAGACCCTGGCGGCAGGGTATGGACGACGAACAGAATCGCGAAGAGGGAGTAAGCAGCGTCTGGGTAGGTCTCCCCGCCATGCCGCCTTGGGACGGCTATCGAGTTGGGGTAGGGGCAGCAACTGTTGGGGTTGGCCAAACGGACCGGCGCCTTGGATTCTCACCTCCTTCACGTTTCGTTACGTCAGTTGCCAGACTCTGTTTTTGTTGCTCGGGCCATGGCGACGCCGCTACCCCTTGAAGTTGTGGCTGGCATCTGCGCTGCCACATTGACCATCGCCATGCTCCGCAATGGTGGCGAAACCAGCCCAGCCACCGGCGCCTTTTTTGAAAGCCCATCAGCGCCCTGGCATTTGCCCCAAGCCTTCGCTGAGCGACTCAGGGGTTACCTGTTGGGGCACGGTAAGGCCCAAAGCTTTGGCTTGCTTGCTTTGCGGCTGGCAATCGGGTTGATGATGATTCATCACGGCCAGGACAAGTTGGCTGATCCCCAGGGCTTTGCAACCAACTACGTCATCCCCCTGCATCTTCCTTTCCCGTTACTGATGGCCCATGCGGCCGGGTACTCCGAAATCTTTGGCTCCTGGCTCTTGATCTTTGGTCTGTTGACGCCCCTAGGAGCCCTAGCCTTGACGGGAACGATGGCCGTTGCGGCCTACCACCACATCCTCACAAGTGGTCTGAATATCTACGTCTTGGAATTGGTTGTGCTTTACCTGGGCGGCAGTTTAGCCCTGCTGCTACTTGGTCCTGGTCGGTTCTCCTTTGATGCCGGCATTGCCAAGGAGCTGTTGGAAAATCCCACAACAGAGGAGGATCTTGATTTCTCTGTCATACAACAAGCGGGTCTGGTTGCCATCGCTGTTGAGTCAACCTCAAGATAGATAGGGGGGGTGTAGCGAGTCAGATCTCAATTCGGCTCAGCCTGGAATTGGACTTAACTCAGACGATCGGTTTCGACATTGGCTCAGGGCGCTGCGGGCCTGGGCCTGGTCGCTGCAGCATTGGCAGCAGGCTGTTGATACCCAGGGCCAGGAAGGAGAGGGCTCCCAGCAGGGCTAATAGCCTGAGGCCTAAGGGGCGACCAGGATCCCTGTCCCAGCCTTCTGGGTCGAGCGGCTCAATCGATCGAACGGGGGTCTTGCAGGGCCTGGGCCGATTGTTCATGGATTCGAAGTCATGCCCTGCAGCCTGCCTGAGCAGCTACCAACATGACGTTCCCTTAAAAAGGGCGTCCCGTTTCGGCCGCCCTGGGGCCAGTTATCGAATTGGGCTAGCTGAGCCCTAGCCTAGGCCCCTGATCAAGGACTACGGCTAGGGCGAAACCGCGGCATTAGGACGTTGTCCGGCTCGGTTCCCCTGCCACCGAACCCAACTTAGCCGTCGTTTTGAAGGTCATCGTCGATGGAGTCTCCTTCCTCGTCGTCATCGTCATCCCCGTCGTCATCGCCTAGGACCTCCTCGACCAGCTCCCTTGCAGCTTTGAGACGAGCACTATCTGCAGCCCAAACGGCAATGCTGATGGCATCGGGCTGCTCTTCGCCTAAGAACTCCTCCAGGTTAAGGAGGTGGTGTTCTTCGACGAAGTTGAGAAGCACCAGGCTAATTTGGAGGGCGTCCTCGGGGCTGATCTCAGCGGCCTCCATGGCATCGAGCACCGTTCGGATCGCCGGGCTCACGTCTGCGTCGAGCGGGCTGGCTTCATGGTCGCTGGTCATGGGCTGGGCAGTCAGGTCGACTACACCTTGGGCGAAAGGGGACCAGAACGCAGCCCTGGGCGATGCAGATCCAGGTGTTGGTTGCATCAGTGCGGCCCAGACTCCTTTTATCCACGCCTGATCTGGGGTCCATCCGTTGCCGCCAACGGGCAACAGACGGACCCCAGCCTCTTGAGCTGACCTCTGGCAGCGCTTTGGACTTGCCATGCACCCTTGGGTGGCACCCTTCCCCAGTTCCTCACGTGACAGCTTTGACCATGACTGGCGCCCGGTTGCCCTCTGTTGGCTTCATCGGTTTGGGCCAGCTCGGGGCGCCGATGGCCGCCAACCTGCTGGCGAGGGGCTACCCCCTGACGGTCCATAACCGCAACCGGATGGCAGAAGAACCCCTTGCCGCAGCGGGTGCTGCCCGGGCCGCTAGTCCCGCTGAGGTTGCCGCCAAAGTCGCCATCCTTTGCCTCTGCGTCACCGATGGGGCCGCCGCAGAGGCCGTGTTGTTTGGCGATCAGGGAGCCGCGGCCAGCTTGCGGCCAGGCGCGCTCGTGATCGATTTCTCCACGGTTGAGCCCGCCCAGGCCCAGGCCTTGCATCGCCGGTTGGAGGCCCTTGGGTTCGGTTGCCTCGATGCCCCCGTCACCGGCGGTACTGAAGGGGCCAAAGCTGGAACCCTGTCGGTCTTGGTGGGTGGCGACCCAGAGTTCGTCGAGCGAGCCAGGCCGCTGCTGGAGGCCGTTGGCACAACGGTGACTCACTTTGGACCGTTTGGTTCGGGGCAGCAGGTCAAGGCCGTCAACCAGATCCTGGTGGCGGGCTGCTACGCGGCCGTGGCCGAGGCGATGGCCCTGGGCCAACGGCTGGGGTTACCCATGGAGGCCGTGGTGGCCTCCCTACGCCCCGGCGCTGCGGGCTCCTGGGCCTTGGACAACCGCTCCCTTGGCATGCTCGAAGGCCGCTTCCCCTTGGGGTTCAAGTTGGCCCTGCACCGCAAGGATCTGGCGATCGCCCTGGGGACCGCTGCGGCCCTGGATTTGCAGTTGCCGATCTGCGAGCAGGTTGCCGCCATGGAAGATCGCCTGATCGAGGCCGGCTATGGCGAGGAGGACCTCTCAGCCTTGGCCCGTTGGTTTAAACCTTGATGGCTGGAGTGGGAGGGAACCTCCCGGGCCAGAGCTTCGACAAGAGGTGGCGAATCGATGCGCTGCCCGGCTGATCGGGGTGTGGTTCAACGCATTTGGATGGCGTTGAGACGGTCGCGGAAACTGCGCGAGGCTGCCTCGGCTTGGGCATTGCTCTCGAGTTGGACGCTTCCCCCGATGGAACGATCCGTTTTGCTTGGATCAGGGTTCTCCTGGCTTGGGGGGCTGCTGGTGGGGGCCGTAGCGCTGCTCTGGCGCTTTCCCCAGGGGCTTGGTTCGGCAGACGGGCTGACCGTGCTAGTTGGCCCAAGGGCAACCGGCAGGGGCGCTGCCGGGGTGGGGCTTGTTGGAGAGGCCTGGGTGGTCGAGGCGTAGGAGCCAGACGAGGTTGAACCCGACGGGCGGCGCCGGCCATAGCCCTGGGAGCGCAGGTCTAGGGGCTTGCCGGTGGCGACCCCCCGGCTGCTCGCCTGATCAGTCGGCGAGGGGGCAGCCCGTTTGATCGGGTTGGACTTGAGCTCGCTGCGCACCTGATTGAGCAGGCGGAAGTGGCCGGTGGCATTAAATTTGCGCAGTAGCGCCGGATCCCAGGCCATCGGCCAATCAAAGGTGTCGTTGGTTCAACCTTACGGGAGCGCTCATGGCCAGGGAACTGTGATAAATTGTTGCGTACCAAGTGGAAGTCGTTCCGACTACGGTCTTAGCCGACCCGGCCGGGTTCCCCCTTGGGGTCCCAGCACCCTTTTGAGTCAAAGATGGTGACTCAACGGCTTGGGCTTGGGGTTCCCCAAGGTGCCCCTGGCAACGACCTTCCCCCTGGCTAATCCCCCACGTTTTCACCACCGATCCCATGACAAGCACCGGTTGCCTGCGGGTTGGCCAACAGGCCCCTGATTTCACGGCCACGGCCGTGGTGGACCAGGAGTTCAAGACCATCCGCCTGTCTGACTACAGGGGCAAATATGTGGTCCTGTTCTTCTATCCCCTCGATTTCACCTTCGTTTGCCCGACTGAAATCATCGCCTTCAGCGATCGTTACGCCGATTTCACCAGTCGCAATACGGAAGTTCTCGGTATCTCGGTAGATAGCCAGTTCAGCCACCTGGCCTGGATCCAGACCGAGCGCAAAAATGGCGGCATCGGTGATATCAACTACCCCTTGGTTGCCGACCTCAAGAAAGAGATCGCCAGCGCCTACAACGTTCTCGACGACGAAGCCGGAGTGGCCCTGCGCGGCCTCTTCATCATCGATCCCGATGGCGCAATCATGCACAGCACGATCAACAACCTGCCCGTGGGCCGCAGCGTTGATGAAACCCTGCGGGTGCTGCAGGCCTTCCAGTATGTGCAGTCCCACCCCGACGAGGTTTGCCCGGCCAACTGGACCCCCGGCGACAAAACGATGAAGCCCGATCCCGTTGGCAGCAAGGAATTCTTCGCCGCCGTCAACTGAATTTTGCCGTGGCCGCTGGCTAGTCCAGCGGCGATTGCAATGGTCCGTAAAGGCCCCTGATGGGGCCTTTTTCATGGCCAGATTCGGCCCCTTTTGCGGCAGGTGCTGGGGTTTTCCTGGTGGCAATCAACCTTTGGCGGCCCAACCAGCCCCCTCAGCCCAACAGGCTGGCCAGGAGGCGTCGACCATCGATGCCCCCAGTGGCGGGATCACAGGCTCGCTCCGGATGGGGCATCAGGCCGAGCACCGTGCCGGCCGGATTGGTGAGCCCGGCTACCGCACCGACGGAGCCATTGGGATTGGCCTGGTAGCGGAACGCCACGCAGCCCGAGTCCTCCAGCTGCTGCAGCTGGCCGGGATCTACCTGGTAGCGGCCCTCACCGTGTGCGATCGGCAGGTGGATCGTTTCACCGTCGCCGTAGCCTTTTAGCCACTGGCAATGGCCGGGAGACACCTGTAGGGGCGTGTCTTCACAAACGAAATGGAGCTTCTCGTTGCGGGTTAGGGCGCCCGGCAGCAGTCCCATTTCGGTGAGCACCTGGAAGCCATTGCAGATGCCGAGCACCCGGCCGCCCCGTTCCACGAAGGCCGCCACCTCCTGGAGGATGGGCGCGAAGCTGGCGATGGCGCCGCAGCGCAGGTAGTCGCCGTAGCTGAAGCCCCCGGGGATGATCACCGCATCGAGGCCGGAGAGATCGCGCTCCTCATGCCAGAGGAAGCGTGTTGGCACCCCTAAACATCCTTCCGTTGCCCAGCGCACGTCCCGATCGCAGTTCGAACCCGGAAACACCACCACGCCAATGGTCATCTCAGCCTTCCTCCACGGGGCTGGACGTGCTGGACCCCTCGCCGCTGGCGGCCAATTCCAAGGTCCAATTTTCGATCACCGTATTGGCCAGCAGGCGATCACTCAAGAGGCTGAGCCGTTCCCGAGCCGTGGCCAGGTCGGGGGCCTCAATCTCCAGCTCCACCGCCTTGCCGATCCGCAGCTTGACAATGCCTTCCACACCGAGGCGGCTGGCGGCAGAGCGGGTGGCCTCGCCGGCGGGATCCAGGACCGATGGCCGCAGTGAAACCAGAACGCGGGCTGAGTAGACGGGCACCAGACCTCCGGGGCAATAGTTAAATCTTGGCAGGCCGGCCGCAGCCAGCCAGCCCTTAGGCCAGGCACAGTAGGGCCCGCAGCTCCTGCTCCAGCGCGGCCCCATCCACCTGCAAGCCCAGGGCCACCAGTTCCAGGCCAGGCAGGTGGTCCTGGTCGGCGGCGGCGGCCTTGTTGGGATCGAACCAGCACTCGAGCCGGGGCCCCACCGCCTGGATTTGCAGCGGTTGGGCCTTCCCGGCCAGCCAGGCGCGCCCCTTCAAGCGCAGGAAGTTCTGGCGATCGATCTGGGAGCGCAGCAGGCTTTCCAGCGCTTGTCGATCGATAGGACCCTCGAGCCGCAGCGCCACCGATTGCATCGCCACATGGCTGTGGTCGTGGTCATGGTCGTGGTGATCGTCGTGATCGTGATCGTGCGGGTGATCGTGGTCGCCCTGGCTGTGATTGTCATGGCTGTAACTGTCATGGCCATGACTGTCATGGCCATGATCCCCCTGATCGCGCTCGAGGCCCAGGAGCAGGGCCGCTGGCACCTGGCCCCGGGCCATGGGCAGCACCGTGACGCCAGGACGAAGCTTGGCGGCTAATTCGGTTTGCAGGGCAGTGATCTGCTCGGCTTGCAGGCAGTCGGCCCGGCTGATCAGCACCAGGTCGGCGGCCTCAAGCTGGTCATCGAACAACTCTTCAATGGCGCTGAGGTGATCAAGGCTGGGATCGGCCAGGCGCTGGGCCTCGATCGCGGCGGGATCGCCCACCACGTGGCCCTGGGCTAGGGCTTCGCCATCCACCACCGTCACCACGCCGCTGACGCGGGTGCGGGTGCGGATCTCGGGCCAGCGAAAGGCCTGCAGTAGGGGCTCGGGCAAGGCCAGGCCGCTGGTTTCAATCACGATCCCGTCGAGCTGGTCGGCGCGCTCCAGCAGCAGTTGCATCGTCGGCAGGAATTCATCCTGCACGGTGCAGCAAAGGCAGCCGTTAGCGAGTTCCACCACCCGGCCTTCGAGCTCCTCTTCGGGGCAGAAGCCGCAACTGCGGATCAGGTCGGCATCGATGCCCACCTCGCCAAATTCATTCACCAATACGGCCAGCCGTAGGCCACTGGAAAGGAGCAGCTGGCGCAGCAGGGTTGATTTGCCTGCCCCTAAAAAGCCAGTCACCACCGTCACCGGTAGGCGGCTCAGTTTGGTTTGGCCCGGGCTAAGGGGACTGGGCTGGGGGTTGACGGCCATGGTCAGGGCACCAGGGCGGACCAGGCAAAGCTGGAGCCCACGCCGATCAGGATTCCGGCCGTCAGACGCAGCTGGCTCGCGCTGAGGCCCGTGCCCCAGCGACGCACCAGGGTGAGGGAGGTGGTGAGCAACAGCCCTTGGCTGACCAGCAATCCCACCAAATAGAAGGCAATCGGGCTTTGTTCCCAGCCGATCACGGCGGCGCTGAGCACGTAGCCATGCAGGGCAAAGGCCGGCACCAACAGCAGGGCCGGCAGGCGCTCAAGCAGCACCAAACCCACCACCACCAGGGACAGGGCCACCAGGGGTTCGGCCAGGGGGATGCCGGGCAGGGCCAGACCCAGGCAGGAGCCGGCTAGCCCCGTGGCCAGCAGGCCAAGCACCCAACTGAGCCGTTTCTGCAGGCCCACCAGGCCCAGGGCCAGCAGGAAGAGCAGGTGGTCGGGGCCAAACATGGGATGGGCCAGGCCGCTGACCAGCCCAGTCAAGGGCGAGGGGGTCAGCTGGAACAGGTGGATCAGGTGGTGGGCTGAGGCTGGAGCGCCAAAGAGGAGCTCAGATAGCAGAAGCAGGGCAACCGCTCCCAGGGGGAGGGCTGCGCCGAGGCGAAGGTTGGTCATCCGGAAAGCTGGTCCGAGCCAGGGATGGGGTGGGCTTCGGCGGGTGTTCTGACTGGGCTGAACCCCGAAGGATTCCGCTTCACAGCTGCGGGACAGCGCCGGACTCGGTACCTGGTTTCCCCGCACCCCACCGGACTTTCCCCGTTTCCTCCCCTGGCTGCTCACCGGGGGAACCGAACACGAAATCTAGGCCCCCCCTTGCCTAGCGACAGCCCAGGCTCTCGCGGGTGTCCACACCCGTACGGGGGTTGGTGCCAGTAGCCCGGGCGCAGAGGGCCTTTTGCTGGGGCAGGTCGATCACGGCGTCGCTGAAGTCGGCCCCTTCAATGCGGGCACCCGTAAAGCGGCTTTGCATGAGCATGGCGTTGCGCAACACGGCATCGCCTAGGTCGGCCCCATCAAAGCGGCTGGCAAAGGCCACCACGTCCTCAAGATCGGCGCCGTTGAGATTGCTGTCACGCAGGTCGCTGCTGTTGAACACGGCGCCGCGTAGGTCGGCGCCGCTGAAATTGAACCCGCCGAGCTGGGCCTTGAGGAACTCCTGCTGCTGCAGGTTGCGGCCATGCATGTCGATCTGCAAATCCACCAGGGATTTCTGGCTGCGCAATTCCGGCGCCGTCATCGCCTCAGCGGGCTCCACGGCCCAGCCAACCAGTAGGGCCGTAGCCGTTATCAGTCCCACCAGCCCCATGGCCAAGGCGGATTGGCCGAGGCGTCCCAGTCGATGCAGCCAGCCCTGCCAAGCCTTTGGACAGGGCGCGCCTACTGGCTTGAGGTGATCGGGCGTTCCGGAGCGGGACAACGGCAGCCCTAGCGTGTTGCTTCAAGTTATGGCAAGGCGCCGCCCCACCGCGAAGCGATGAGCATGTCCCTGCGGGTGGTGGTTCCACCCCACCCCTTGATCGGCCACTGGCTGACCCTGCTGCGCGATCAGGACACGCCCACCCCCCTGTTTGCCACGGCGATGGCGGAACTGGGTCGCTGGCTCACCTATGAGGCCCTGCGCGACTGGCTGCCCCACCGGCGGGTGGAGGTGCAAACGCCCCTGGCAGCAACGGAAGGCACCGTGATTGACCCGGCCGCCCCCCTGCTGGCCATCCCGATGCTGCGCTCGGGGCTGGGGCTTTGGGAGGGGGCCCGCACGGTGCTGCCCACAGCCCTGGTGGCCCATGTCGGCTACGGCAGCGACGCCGGCCTGGCGCCTGGTTCTCCCTCTCCGGCTGCATACCTCGATGGGCTTCCCGCCGAGATCGGTTCCAACACGGGGGTGCTGGTGTTTGAGCCCCTGGTGGGGGCAGCCACCAATCTCCTAACGGTGCTGGAGCGCTTGGAAGGCCAGGGGGTGGGCGGGCGCCAGGTGCGGGTGATATCGGCCCTGGCCGCCGCCCCGGGGCTCAAGATCCTGGGCGAGCGCTTCAGCGATCTCACGCTCTACGCGGCCTGCATCGACGCGGAGCTCGATGGGCAGCAGCGGATCGTGCCTGGGCTAGGCAATGCCGAAACCCGGCTGTTTGGAACCTGATCCGGCTGCCAGGCCCCGGGGCGGTGGCTGGCTTGCACCAGCCTGCCTAAACTCACGTCCATTGAACCTTTTGTGTTTCAGCAGAAATGCAGCAGAGCAGCGACAGCCAGTCCAACCTGATGCTCAGCGCCATGGCGGGGGCCTTCCTCGGGGCCACTGGGCTGGCCTGGTGGCTGCTGTCCCAGGCTGAGCGGCGCCAGGAACTGCAGCGGCGGGTCCGTTCCCTGCGCTTTGCGCCCGAACTCCGGGAGCCTCCAGCCGATCGTCCCCTAGCGGAAGGGGAACTGCAGGATCGGGTCCAGCAGCTCAACCAGGCCATTGAGGATGTGCGCCGCCAGCTGGAAAGCCTCAGCATCCCGGCTCCTGTTGATCGCTAGGCCCCGTTTTGCGCTGCTGAGCCCTGGGGGCCCGTCAGGTTGAACGGCGCATCGGTAGGTTGCATAGCAGTGCTTTTCTGCAGGCCATGCTGCGCTCCGCTGCCATTACCCAGGGCTTCCAGCGGTCCCCCAACCGCGCCATGTTGCGGGCGGTGGGCTTTGGCGACGACGACTTCAACAAGCCGATCATCGGCATTGCCAACGGCTACAGCACCATCACCCCCTGCAACCTGGGGTTGAACGAGCTGGCCCTACGGGCCATCGCTGCCGCCAAGGCGGCCGGTGCCATGCCCCAGATGTTCGGCACGATCACGGTCAGTGATGGCATCTCGATGGGCACCGAGGGGATGAAGTATTCCCTGGTGAGCCGCGAGGTGATCGCCGATTCGATCGAAACCGCCTGCAACGGCGAGAGCATGGATGGGGTGCTGGCCGTGGGCGGCTGCGATAAGAACATGCCGGGCGCCATGTTGGCGATCGCCCGCATGAACATCCCGGCGATTTTTGTGTACGGCGGCACGATCAAGCCCGGCAGATTGGGCGGCTGCGATCTCACGGTGGTGAGTGCCTTTGAGGCGGTGGGGCAATTCGCCGCCGGCACGATCGATAACGACCAGCTCACGGCTGTGGAAAAGAACGCCTGCCCGGGCGCAGGCAGCTGCGGTGGCATGTTCACCGCCAACACGATGAGTTCCTCCATCGAGGCCATGGGCCTGAGCCTGCCGGGCAGCTCCACCATGGCCGCCGAGGACCCCGAAAAAGCCGATAGCGCCGCCCGCTCGGCCGAGGTGTTGGTGGAGGCGATCGCCGCCAACATTCGCCCCCTCGATCTGCTCACCCGCGAGGCGTTTGAGAATGCCATCAGCGTGATCATGGCCGTGGGCGGCTCCACCAATGCGGTGTTGCACCTACTAGCGATCGCCCGCACCGCCGAGGTGCCGCTCACCATCGACGACTTTGAAACGATCCGTCAGCGGGTGCCGGTGATCTGCGATCTCAAGCCCAGCGGCCGCTACGTGACCACCGACCTCCATGCCGCCGGCGGCATTCCCCAGGTGATGAAGCTGCTGCTCGATGCGGGCCTGCTCCATGGCGACTGCCGCACGATTGAAGGCAAGACCCTGAAGGAGTCCCTGGCTGCCATTCCGTCCGTGCCCCGCCCAGATCAGGACGTGATTCGGCCCTTGAGCAATCCCTTGTACGCCAAGGGGCACTTGGCCGTGCTCAAAGGCAACCTGGCCACCGAAGGCAGCGTCGCGAAAATCAGTGGCGTTAAAAATCCCCAGGTCACCGGCCCGGCCCGGGTTTTTGAAAGCGAAGAAACCTGCTTAGCCGCCATCCTCGAGGGCCAGATCCAGGCGGGCGATGTGCTGGTGATCCGCTACGAAGGGCCGGTGGGTGGCCCCGGCATGCGCGAGATGCTCTCGCCCACCTCGGCGATCATTGGCCAGGGCCTGGGCGACAAGGTGGCCCTGATCACCGATGGCCGATTTTCGGGCGGCACCTACGGCATGGTGGTCGGTCATGTGGCTCCCGAAGCCGCTGTTGGCGGCACGATTGCCCTAGTGCAGGAAGGGGACAGCATCACGGTGGATGCCCACCAACTGCTGATCCAGCTCAACGTCGATGACGCCGAGCTGGCACGCCGCCGCGCCGTCTGGAGTGCCCCCGCTCCCCGCTACACCACTGGAGTGCTCGGCAAATATGCCCGGCTGGTCAGTTCCAGCAGCCTCGGGGCGGTCACGGACCAGCCCTAGTCCCCAACCACCAGGGCGCGAATGCGGCGGGCCAGGGCTTCTAGGGCCATGCCGCCCTCGGGCCGCTCGCAGCGTTCGCCACTCACCGCGTCCATCCAGACCGGGTGGGATCCCTGCCAGAGCAGGGGGGCGCTTTCATCGGCCAGGGTCACCAAGGTGAGGTGGATGTCGCTGCCGCTGCGGTAGAGCTCCAGCTCCAGATCGGCCTGCTCGAGCCGGGCGCCCTCGGGGCTGCGGGGCTCAATCCGCACGCAGTGATCACCACCGGCGGCTCCGGCTTCGGGCAGGTCCCCCACGAGCCGAACGCCGTGCCTGTTGGGCTTGAGGCAGAGGTCGGCGGCGGCGGCTAAGCGGCTGGCGAAGTCCTGCCAAGTCTCCTGATCGCTCCAGTCCATGGCATTTAGTTAGGCGTCAGGGCAGGGCCCGAATCGCCCCAATCCTCAGCTGTAGGGGGCCGGCGCGAAAGCCGTTGTTCACCCCTCCGTCATCGCCAAAACGGGAATGGAGGATCTGCAGCCGGGTGATACGGGACGGATCAAAGCGCAGGGGCAGCCCCACGGGCTTGGCTCGCACGCTGGCCCGCAGTTGGCTGAAGGGAATCCATACCTGGGTGAGCCCCTGGGCTGCGGTGTCGAATTCGGCCACCCAACGCAGACCGCCCGGGATCAATTCGGTGAGGCCGGCTAGGCCATCACTGCAGGCGATCGCGAGCTTGTAGCGGCGCCCATCGCCTTCGATCTCCAGTTGCAGGCCCGCCTGGGCCGAGAGATCCAAAGGCGGTGAGAACAACGGCGAGCGGCAACTTACAAAGCCGCCCCCCTCGGCAACCACCTCCGCCGTCATCACCAGGCCCGAGGAGCCGATCTGGCACTGACCCTGGCTGCGGCCGCCCATGATCGTGTCATTGAGGCTGTGCCAGCCGGCAAAGCCATCCCCCGCCACCACCAGCAGGGAGGGGATCCCAGGAGTCATGCCGGGGTCACGGCCTGGATCAGGACGGCTACTGATGGGGCTGGAAGACACGGGGGTGCTGGTGCCGCCTGGGGCGGACATCGGGGGTGGGCCCACCACTCTGGCGAGGGGGCCCAGGGGTGCGGGTCTAAAGGGATCGGAGCCTGGAGCCGCCGCCAAGCTGGCAGACCCGAAGGCGAGAAGCACCACGCAGGGGCCGAGCCATCGCAGGCCCCAGGCCAGGCCCCTTTGGACGGCCCTAGGCGCCACCGGCGACGAGCCCCGCCGCGTCGGCATCGGCTAGCACCAGCACGGGAGTGCGGGATTGCACCAGCTTGGCGGGGGTGCGCATGGGCGATTCGCAGGGATCCAGCAGGCGCCTGAGGGCCTCCTGCTTGCCTTTGCCACCCACCAGGAAGACCACCTGGCGGGCGGCGCTAAGCACGGGCGCCGTCAGCGTGATGCGCTCCAGGCCCTTGCCTTCCCCCACGGCAACGGCCCGATCGCTGACGCCAGCGGCGGCGCTGTCCGGAAATAGGGAAGCGGTGTGGCCGTCATCGCCTAGGCCCAGCAGGATCAAATCCAGCACGGGCGGATCCCCAGCGCAGAGCCGGCGAAGGGTTTGTTCGAAGGCCTCGGCGGAGGCCAGGGGGGTGTCCCGCTCGGTGGGCACGGGATGGAACTCGGCCTCCCGGGCCGGACCCTGGGCTAGCAGGGTTTCGTGGAGCATGCGGGCATTGCTGGACGGATCTTGCGGCCCCACCCAGCGTTCATCGCCCAGGAGCACATCAACCCGGTTCCAGGCCAGGGGTTCCTGTCCCAGCAGTCGGTAGGCCGCCGCCGGGGTGGTGCCGCCGGCGAGGGCTAAGAGAACCCGTTCGCGCTGGGCCAAGGCCAGCTTGAGCTGGTCCGCCAACACTGCGGCTGCCCGCTGGGCGAGCTGACCCAGGTTCGGGCTGATTTCAAGTTGGTAGACGACGCCTGGGGCAGCCATGGCAGCCCCGCTCAATCGAGCCACTCGGTGTGGAAGCTGCCGGCCTTGTCCACCCGCTCATAGGTGTGGGCGCCGAAGCAGTCGCGCATGGCTTGCACCAGGTTCTGGGGCAGGCGACCTGTGCGGTAGCTGTCGATGTAATCGAGGCTGCTGCTCAGGCAGGGCACGGGGATGCCAGCCAGGGCGGCTCCGGCCACCACCTGGCGCAGGCCGGGTAGGCGGCGGTTGATCTGCTCGGCAAACCAGGGGTCCACCATCAGGTTGGGCAGGGATGGGTTGGCGGTGAAGGCGTCCTGGATGCGTTGCAGCAGACGGGCGCGGATGATGCAGCCGCCCTTCCAGATCTGGGCGATGGCCGAGAGATCCAGGTTGTAGTTGTGCAGCTTCGAGGCTTCCACCATCAGGGCCATGCCCTGGGCGTAGCTGGCGATGCAGGCCAGGATGCAGGCGTCCTGGAGGGGCGCCATGGCGTCGGCCGGGCTGCCCAGGTCGATCGCCACCGGGGCCGGGGCCGCCAGCACGGATTCGGCCTGGAGCCGCTCGTTGCGCAAGGAGCTCATCACCCGGGCATTGAGGGCGGCGTAGATCGTCGGCACGGAGATGCCCATCTCCAAAGCGCTGACCACGGTCCAGAGGCCCGTGCCCTTTTGTCCGGCGGCATCGACGATCTTTTCGACCAGGTCGGAGCCGTCCTGGGGATCGCGGGTGCGCAGGCACCACTCGGTGATCTCCACCAGGAAGGAGGAGAGCTCCTCGGTGGCGTTCCAGGCGGCCAGCACATCGGCCATGGCGATGCCGCCCAGGCCAGCGGAGCGCTTCATCAAGTCATAGGCCTCGGCCAGGATCTGCTCGATCCCGTATTCGATGCCGTTGTGCACGGTCTTGACGAAGTGGCCGGCGCCCCCGGGGCCGATGTAGGTCACGCAGGGACCATCGTTGACCTGGGCGGCCATCTTGCGCACCAGCCCTTCGATCGCGTCGTAGGCACTGCGGGTGCCTCCAGGCATCATACTCGGGCCCTCCAGGGCACCCTTGGCGCCGCCGGAGACGCCCATGCCGATGAAGCCGAAGCTCTTGCTTTCTAGGTCGGCGACGCGGCGCTCCGTGTCGGTGTAGAGGGAATTGCCGCCATCGATGAGCAGATCACCCTCTTCGAGGTAGGGGGAAATGGTGGCGATGGTGTCATCAATCGCCTGGCCGGCCTTGATCATCATCAAGATGCGGCGCGGTTTCTCCAGCTTGTCGACAAAGTCCTGGAGGGAGGTGGAGCCGATGATCGCCTTGCCCGCGCCCCGACCGGCCAGAAACTCCTCGGTCTTGGCGTAGGTGCGGTTGTAGACGACACAGGAAAACCCGTTGCGCTCAGCATTGAGCACCAGGTTTTCCCCCATCACCCCTAGGCCAATCAGACCGAAATGAGCTTTCTGCATTGTGATCCCGTCCTGGTGCGGATTCCATCAGTGTGGCGACGGGCACCGTTGGGCGGAAGTAAGCCCGCCGTCTCTGTGAGGGACAGCGCACCGAATCGGAGCGGCTTCCCGGCAGTGCGACAACAACAAAGCCGCTGCAGCCTCCAGAGGGGGGCAGCAGCGGCTCGATCAGGGCCCGGGGTTGACCCGCGGCTTGGTTTGGCTACCGGGGAGGGGGCTGGGCCCAGGAACCCGAGGGGCAGAGATGCCTGGCTCCTGCCCCTGAATCGGGGGCAGGCCTTAGATCACCGTGCCATCGGTGATCGTCACGTTCTTGGCAACAACAACGATGCCATTACGGATGTAGAAGCCCAGCTCAGGCCGATCTGCCTCTTCGACGTGGTCCTTGTTGACGATCGTGACGTTGCGACCAATGCGCACGTTCTTGTCGATGATCGCGCGCTTCACCGTGGAGCCCTGGCCCACGCCGATCGGGGTGCCGCCGCGCTCCCGCAACACGGCCCGTTCCTCGCGGGACTCGAAGTAGTCCGCCCCCATCACCAGGCTGTCCTGCAGAACCACCTCGTCCTCGACCCGGGTTCGCACTCCCAGCACACAGTGGTGGATGCTGCAGGCCCGCAGCATCGAGCCCTCGCCGATGATCGACTGGGTCACCTGGGTGTCGAGCAGCTTGCTCGGGGGCAAGTAGCGGGGGCGGGTGTAGATCGGGAATTTTTCGTCGTAAAAGGAGAAGGCGGGGTTGGGCTGGTCGGTGAGGGCCATGTTGGCCTCATAGAAGGCCCCGATCGTGCCGATGTCCTCCCAGTAGTCGTCAAAGAGGTAGGTCTGCAGTCGGTCGCCCCGCTCCAGGGCGGCGGGAATGATCTCTTTGCCGAAATCGGTGAAGTTGGGGTTCTGGGTCAGCAGGTCGAAGAGGGTGTTTCGGCTGAAGACATAGATGCCCATGGAGGCCAGGTAGGGCCGCCGCGCAGCCTCCTCCGCTGAAAGGCCCATGAGGGAGGTATCCACCCGCATGGCCTCGAGCGCTTTCCCCTTGGGCTTTTCGCGGAATTCACGGATGCGTCCGTCGTCGTCGGTGTGCATCAGGCCAAAGGACTCGGCCTGGGCCGCATCCACGGGCAGGGCCCCGACGGTGAGGTCGGCTCCGGTTTTGATGTGGTGCTCGATGAACAGGCTGTAATCCATCCGGTAGAGCTGGTCGCCGGAGAGGATCAGGTACTGGTCCACGTCCCATTCCTGGAATAGCCACTGGTATTTGCGGACCGCGTCGGCCGTGCCCTCAAACCAGCTGGGGCTAGAGGGGGTCTGTTGGGCCGCCAACACCTCCACAAAACCCTGGCCGAAGCCGGCAGAAAGGTTGTAGCTCTGGCTGAGGTGACGATTTAGTGATGCGCTGTTGAATTGCGTCAACACGTACATCTTGTTGATGCCGGAGTTGATACAATTGCTGATTGGAATATCAATTAAGCGGTATTTGCCAGCTAGCGGCACGGCTGGCTTGGCCCGGGTCTGGGTTAGGGGAAAAAGACGGGTCCCGGCTCCGCCGCCAAGGATGATGGCTAGGACTCGTTTCATCAGCGTTCTCCCCTTTGCACTGTCAGGGTTCGGCAACGGTAGTTGATCGGCTGGCCCGCCCAAGGCATGCCAACGCACATTGATGGAACTGGTTGCTGAACGGTCGATCCGGGCCGATCAGCTGTCGGGATTTTCGTCCCGCAGCTCAAACAGCCGCTCAAGCACGCCCATGGCCACATGGCGCTGCTGGCGGGGCTGGGGAGCCCGCAGATTGGTCACGGGGGTATGGAGAATCTTATTGATAATGCCCTTACTGAGGGCTTCCATTACCTTGCGATCGCGGGCGGACAGGTCGGGGCCCATGCGGCTAAGGGCTTTCTGTAATTCCTGCTCGCGAATGTCTTCCAGTTGGCGGCGCATGCGGTTCACGACCGGCACCGCTTCGAGGCCATCCCACCATTCCAGAAACTGACGGGATTCCTCCTCGAGCAGCCCTTCCGCTTCGGCAGCGATCTCGCGGCGGGCCTCCTGGTTGCGGGCTACAACCTCCTGGAGGTCGTCCACATCGAAGGCTCCCACGCCATCAATGCCCTGCACATCGGAGCTGATGTTGCGCGGAACACCGATATCGATCAGCAGCAGGGAGGAGCGCCGATTGAGTCGGTTTAGCCGCTCGGCATCAATGATTGGATCCTCAGCAGCCGTGCTGGTGAACACCAGGGAACAGGTGCTCAGGCAGTGGTCGAGCTCGTTGAGGGGCCGGCACTGGACCGGCAGGTCGGGGAAATCGGCCGCCAGCAGTTCGGCCCGCTCCACCGTGCGGTTGAGCAGCACTACGCCGCGGCAGCCCTTAGAGCCCAGGTGTTGCAGCAGCAGCCGCGACATGCGTCCGGCCCCCACTACGGCCACCTGTTCCTGGTCGAGGGAAACCAACTCATCGAGACCGCGGCCCTGGCCCACCTTGAGCTGGGCCAGTTCCACGGCCGCCGAGCTGATCGACACCGCACCGGTACCCAGGTTGGTTTCGGTGCGCACCCGTTTGCCGGTGCTCACCGCCTGGTTCAGCAGGCGGTTGAGAATCGGCCCGATGGAGCGATGTTCCTGGCCGAGCCGGAACATCTTTTTCACTTGGGAGAGGATTTGGCCCTCGCCCAATACCAGGCTGTCCAGGCCTGCGGCCACCCGCAGCAGGTGGGCCACTGCCTCCTCGTGGTGGTAGGTGAACAGGTGGGGGGTGAGCTCCACCAGGTCCAGGCCCGATTGCTCGCTTAAGAAGGTGCCCACCGCCGTTAAACCCTGCTCCGGATGGCGCAGCAGGGTGTAGATCTCCAGCCGGTTGCAGGTGCTGAGGATCGAGGCTTCGAGCACCTGGTCGTCTGCCCTCAACCGCTGGAGGGAGACCTCCATCGTGTGCTCAGCGATGCTGAGCCGCTCGCGGATTTCCACCGGAGCGGTGTTGTGGCTGAGGCCGACGACCGTGATGTGCATGAAGGGCGAACCTCGCTGGCGCTTGGGTTGGGATCTGCGTCAGCGCAGGGCGATGCTCTTAGCGCCGTCCTTGATGTGCACCGTGTTGGTGAACCGGGCGGTGTTGTCGAGCGTACTGATGATCAGGCTGCTGGTGCGGGTGCAGTCCTTCTCAAACTTCACGCCGTGGAAGAGCAGGCCGTCGGTGATGCCGCTGCCGGCAAACACGACGTTTTCACCCGATGCCAGTTCTTCGGCTTCGTACACCTTGTCGATGTCGGTGATGCCCATCTCATTGAGGCGGGCAATGTTGCCTTCAACGGTGTAATCCGCCCACTCGGAGGTTTGGGCTACGGCCGGGTCATACACCAGTTGGCCCTGGAAGTGGCCACCGAGGGCGCGCATGGCGGCGGCGGAAATCACGCCTTCGGGAGCAGCACCAATGCCCATCAGGCAATGGGTGCCGCTGCCGGCGAAACCACAGGCAATGGCGGCTTGTACGTCGCCGTCGGAAATCGGCTTGACCCGGGCGCCGGTGGCACGGATTTCAGCGATCAGGTCCTTGTGGCGGGCGCGGTCCATCACCACGATCACCAGCTCGCTGGCGGCCAGTCCCAGGCACTGGCTGAGGATGGCGATGTTTTCGGTGGCCGATTTACGGATGTCCACCTTGCCTTTGGCTGCGGGGGGCGCTGCCAGCTTCTTCATATAAAAGTCGGGAGCGTTGAACAGGCCACCGCGGTCGGAGGCGGCCAGCACGGCCATGGAGCCGTCCTGGTTGTTGGCGCAGAGGTTGGTGCCCTCGCAGGGATCCACGGCGAAATCGACGCCGGGACCGGTGCCGCTGCCGACTTCTTCACCGATGTAGAGCATCGGTGCTTCATCCCGCTCGCCCTCGCCGATGACGATGCGGCCTTTCATTTGGATGGCGCCCATGCGGGTGCGCATGGCCTCGACGGCGGCAGCATCCGCCTCGTCTTTCTGGCCGAGGCCGGTGAGCTTGGCCGAGGCGATGGCGGCCTGCTCAACGACCTCGAGAATTTCCTGGATAAGGGTGCGATCCACAGCAGTCCGGCGGGGGTGGGGGGCTTTGGCAGGGGGAGCGGCATTGCCGCGCCGCCAGAAGGGCGCTGGGCTGGTTGGGCTGACAGGGCCGACGGCAGCATCGACTAGCAAGCTTGAACAGTATCGGCGCAGCTTCCAGCAGCCGCAGGGCCTCTCGGGCTTTTAGCGCCGCTCACTGTATCAGTGGTAGCCAACCGAAATTTGGCCCGGCTAATTCCTACAATGGAGGACCCTGTGCCCCGGTGGCCCCTCCATGAGCACCAAGCCCCTGGTGATCTCCCCGTCGATCCTTTCGGCCGATTTCTCCCGCCTTGGCGAGGACGTGCGTGCCGTCGACGAGGCTGGCGCTGACTGGATCCATGTGGATGTGATGGATGGCCGCTTCGTGCCCAACATCACGATTGGTCCCCTAATTGTCGAGGCCCTGCGCCCGGTCACGACCAAGCCCCTGGACGTGCACCTGATGATCGTTGAGCCTGAGCGCTACGTGGCCGACTTCGCCAAGGCTGGCGCCGACATCATCAGTGTCCAGGTCGAGGCCTGCACCCACCTGCACCGCAACCTGGCCCAGATCAAGGACCTCGGCAAGCTGGCCGGCGCCGTGCTGAACCCCGGCACGCCCCTTGACACGCTGGAGTATTGCCTCGAGCTCTGTGATCTGGTGCTGATCATGAGTGTCAACCCCGGTTTCGGCGGCCAGAGCTTCATCCCCTCCCAGGTGCAGAAGATCGCGGCCCTGCGCCGCATGTGCGATGAGCGCGGCCTCGATCCCTGGATCGAAGTGGACGGAGGCATCAAGGGCAGCAATGCCTGGCAAGTGATCGAAGCCGGCGCCAATGCAATCGTGTCGGGCTCGGGCGTGTTCAACCAGCCCAGCTACGCCGAGGCGATCACCGGCATTCGCAACAGCCGCCGCCCCGTGGCCGTAGCCGCCTAACCATCTCCTGGCTGGACACCAGTTGGGGACCTCCCCCTGCCCTTTCCTAGCCCTGCATATTCAACCAAAAGCCCCGGCAGCCCTAAAGGGTTGCCGGGGCTTTTTTTATTCAAAGGGCCAGCCCAGCCCCCTAGCTATCGAAGAACCAGCCGTAGCTATGCAGGCCGATGCCTAGGAGGTTGACGCCGATGTAGCAAACGCAAATCACCACCAGGCCGGCCACGGCCACCAGGGCGGGCCGGCGCCCTTGCCAGCCCCGGCTCAGGCGGGTGTGCAGGTAGGCGGCGTAGACCAACCAGCAGATCAGGGCCCAGGTTTCCTTGGGGTCCCAGCTCCACCAGCTGCCCCAGGCCTCATTCGCCCAAACGGCCCCGCTGACGATTCCCACCGACAGCAGCAGGAAGCCCACGGTGATGGTGCGATAGCTGAGGCTGTCCAGCTGTTCGCTGACGCCCATCGCGGCGCTTTGCAGGCTCAAGGCTGGGCCGGGTCCCCCTGCGGGACTGGTAGCCATCACGCCCTGGCGATAGCCGCCGCTGCCGATCGAGCTGCTGCGCACCTCCAAGGCCTGGCCCCGGTCGGTGAACAGCACCGCCATCGAGAGCAAGGAGCCCACCAGCAGGGCGGCGTAGCTCACCATGATCACGCTCACATGCATCACCAGCCAGCTGGAGCGCAGGGCTGGAACCAGGGGTGAGGCGGCCTGGAGCTGGTCGGGCAGGGCAAAGCTGGCAAAGGCCACACAACCCAGGCCCATGGGTGTGGCCGACGCAGGCACCAGGGCCGAAGGCCAGGAGCGCTCCACCAGCAGCTGGGTGAGGGTGCAGGCCCAGGCGAGGAAGCAGAGGGACTCGTAGAGGTTGCTGATCGGGAAATGGCCCGATTGCCACCAGCGCAACACCAGCTGGGCCGTGAGAGCCAGGTTGGCGCTGGCCACCAGGACGCGGACAAGGCCGCTATTAGCTGTTTGTTGAGGCACGCCAGTTTGCTGGCCTTGGCCATCGGCTTGGGCTAGGGACGTGCTCAGGCCCCAGAAGGCAATGGGCAGGGCAAGCAGCAACAAGGCAAAGGCGGCCAAGCCCAGGCCAAGTACCGGGTCGGTCAGGGAAACGGGCAACGCTCGAGCGCAAGGTCAGTGGCAGCCAGTCTGGCAAGCCATGGCCGGACTGAGGGAGTGAACGGGCTTAACGGCTGGCCTGGCGTAACAGCAGCAGGCCGCCGCCGAGGCCAATCGACACCGGCATCCAGGCCGCCAGAATCGGAATAAGGGTGCCTTTAACACCCAGGGAACTGAAGATGAACGACATCAGGTAATAGCCGAAAATCAGCAGCACACTGATGCCAAATCCCTGGCTGCGGCTGGTGCGCGAATTGGGTCTCACCCCCAGACTGCTGCCAATCAGGCCAAACACCAGGCTGATGAAGGGGAAGGCAAATTTCTCCTGGATGCGCACCCGTAGGCGCCGGGCCTCCTTTTGATCACCGGCCTGTTCAAGCAATTGCTCAGCCCTGATCGCTTGCGCCGCAGTCATTTCTTCGGCGTTAGTAGGTAGCTTCGCCACCTGGATCGGGGCCGATGTGAACGGATAGAAGTAGCGATCAAACTGGGCAGAGGTGGTGGTGTTGTCGCCTGGGTTGAGATTGACAATGCGGCCATTGAGAAATTCCCACAGGCTTCGTTTTTCATTCCAAATTCCCTTCTCGGCCGTCATGATCTGCTGCTGGCCCTGGTGCGAAAAATCCAACACGGTGACATCCAGCATCACCCCTTCGCGAAATTCCCTGGCATAGAACAGTTGGGCCAGGCCATCCTGGACGGGAGTGGCAGGGTTGCTGGCCTGAATCGAACCAAAGCGGGAATACACCACATCCTTGCCCCGCTCCGAGGAGAGGGCGCGACCGAGGGCTCGATCAAAGGTGATCGAGGCGGCCAGGTTGGCCCGGGGCACAATGACATCGTTAAACATAAAGGTGAGGCCACTCATCAGGACCGCCACCACCAGGGCCGGCACCACCATGCGCCAGGTGGCTACGCCAATGCTGCGCAGGGCCGTGAGTTCGCTAGTGCTCGAGAGCCGGCTGTAGGCCAGCAGGGTGGCCATCAAGGTTGCCATCGGAAAGGACAGCACTAGGAAGCTCGGC
Organism: Synechococcus sp. UW140; assembly: GCA_945875915.1. Taxonomy (GTDB): domain Bacteria; phylum Cyanobacteriota; class Cyanobacteriia; order PCC-6307; family Cyanobiaceae; genus BAIKAL-G1. The sequence goes on from CAMCMT010000025.1 coordinate 33,806, forward strand.
AGCCGCAACATCAGTACCTGAAAGGCCGCCATCACCGGCAGCCCCGATTCGGCAACCCGGCGCACCAGCTCGAACACCACCCCCACCGACAGGGAGACCGTGGTGAACGCCGCCACGCCGAAGAGCAAGGGACCCAGCAACTCCAAGGAGAGCCAGCGATCCATCAGTGGCAGCCTGGTCCACTGGCGCTGCACCTGGGGCGGTAGCCGTCTCAGGACCTCAATGATGGACTCCAAGCTGGCGAAGGGCTGCGGCGTTTTGGGGGAGTGGGGGATGGGGCGGCCAGGGTTGCCGGGGTCTGAAGCGGCTGGATTGGATTTAGTAAGGTTTGCTTTGGCTCGGGTCATAGCCGGAAGCCCTCGCCGAGGTAGTGGCGGCGGACCATGGGATTGGCGGCCAGCTGCTCGGAGCTGCCTGCTGCCAGGATGCTGCCGTCGGTGAGGATGTAGGCCCTATCGGTGATCGCCAGGGTTTCGCGCACGTTGTGGTCGGTAATGAATACCCCCATGCCCCGTTGGCGCAGGCTGCCGATCAGGTCTTGGAGGTCGGAGACGGCCAGGGGATCGACCCCGGCAAAGGGCTCGTCCAGTAGCAGATAGCGGGGCCCCTGAACTCCGACGGCCAGGGCCCGGGCCACCTCGCAGCGCCGCCGCTCGCCGCCGGAGAGTTGGTAGCCGAGGCGATGCACAAAGGCGCCCAGTTGGAATTCCTCGACCAGCTGGTCGAGGCGAAGGCGACGCTGGCTCTGGCCAACACCGCTCTGCTGCAGGGCCAGGCTGAGGTTGTCCCGCACGCTCAGCTGGCGGAAGACGCTGGCTTCCTGGGGCAGATAACCGATGCCCAGCCGGGCCCTCTGGGGCATTGGCAGGGTCTGGACCTGCAGGCCATCGAGCAGCACCGTGCCGGCATCGGGGCGCAGTAAGCCGGTAACCAGGTTGAAGGTGGTGGTCTTGCCGGCGCCGTTGGGACCGAGTAAGCCCACCACTTCCCCTGCCCGGAGTTCAAGGCTCACCCCCTTGACCAACGGGCGACCAGCGATGGTGAGGGTCACCTGGTGGAGGGACAGGCTCATGGGGCCACCGCCGGGACACCTGGCTGGCTCAAGCCGGCGGAGACGCCAGTAGGGACCGTCGCCGTTGCTGGCTTTGGTGTAGGAGTGAGGCGTAGGCGGCTGAAGACCTGTTGGTTGGCGGCGGGCCGGGCCGTGATCCGTTCCGATCGCACAAGGTAGGTCACCTGTTCGGCCCGCAGCAGGCTGCCATCCTGCTGAACAACATCAACGTCGCCACTGAGGACAATCCGCCCTTCGCGGCTGAAATATTGGGCCTGACGGGCCGTTGCCATGACGCCCTTATCGGGATAAAGGATGCGCACATTGCCGGTGGCCGTAATTACGCCAGTGGCCTGGTCGGCCCGCTGGAGATCCGATTCGATGCTGACGAGTCCCGTGGGAATCGCCTGGCGGCTGGGGCCCTGACTTGGATTGACGGGGGCCGTCGGGGCGTTGGCGCTTGGACCGTCGCCTCGGGGAGTCAGAGCCCGGGCTTGGAGCGGCTGCGCTAGGGCCAGGGCCCCCCAGCCAAGGGCACCAACCAGCAAGGACAAGGGACGCCGCCAGCGCTGGGCTAGGGCCAATACTGCGTTCAACCCGGGAGCCATTGCCGCCATGATTTCCAATCTAGGCGTCAGCCCCGGGGCGACCCCAGCCGGGGCAAGGGTCCATCTTCGGGTCCAAGGCCCTGTTGCAAGGCCTGGAGGCGGCGGCTGACGGCGGCCAGTAGGGGAGGCAACTCGAGGCCTAGGGCTTGGCTGCCATAGGGCTTGAGCCGGCCCAGACCTTCGCCCAGCAACACGGTGGCGCCGCGGAGATTCTTCCGTTCCAGGTGCAGCTGGGCCACGGCGATCTGGAGCAGGCCCTGGAGGGCCTGGCGATCGGGACCTTGGCACTGGTGCCAGAGGTCTTCGATCAGGTCATGGCATGCATGCCACTCGCCTTGGTTGAAGAGGGCAATCGCTTTTCCCAACAGGGGATTTTCCTCCCAGTTGCCATCGCCTGGGGAGCTGTTGCCTGGCAGCGGGTGGTCGGATGGGTCTTGGGCTGGCAAGTTTTCGGCTGGTGTGGCTTGGGCAGAGAAGGCTCCGGCTTGGAGCCCCCTTTCCTTGGATGGGTTTGCCTGTTAAAGCTGGGGCAGGCACGGCTGGGGCAGATACGCCTTCAGCTGAACGGCCTTCTTTGACCAGACTGCGATTGAGGGGCTTTTGCCAGAACTTCTTCGACCAGACAAAACAACACCCGACCAGGCGGGCTGGGGGCCCGGGCAGGGGTTGTCATCAGGGTGAAGGGTCAGGCAGACGGCGCCCTTCCCATCAGCGCTTGGCGACCTTTTTGGAGGGCAGCTTGCGCAGGCGAATCGACTCGGGAGTGACCTCGAGCATTTCGTCGGGGCCGATGTATTCGAGGGCCCGCTCCAGGGTCATCTGCATGGGGGCTTGCAAGGTATCGAGCACCTCGGCGCCGGCCGAGCGGATGTTGGTGACCTGCTTCATCTTGCAGACATTGAGTTCGAGATCGGGCGGGCGGTTATGCTCGCCGACGATCATGCCCTTGTAGACCTTGGTGCCTGGGGTGATGAAGAACTGGCCACGATCTTCCGATCCCTTGAGGGCATAGAAGGTGGCTGTTCCTTCCTCAAACGAGATCAGTACCCCATTACGGCGGGATTCGAGATCCCCCTGCATGGGGCGATAGTCGAGGAAGGAATGGCTCATGATTCCTTCGCCTCGAGTGGCGCGAATGAACTCACCGCGGAAGCCGATCAGGCCCCGGGAGGGCACCACGAATTCCAGCAGGGTGCGGTTATCGCTGGTGGTTTCCATGTTCTGCATTTCGCCCTTGCGGATGCCGAGCTTCTCAATGCAGCCGCCCACTGATTCTTCGGGCACATCCATCACCAGCATTTCGAAAGGCTCGCTAGGGGTGCCGTCGATCGTGCGGAAGATCACTTGGGGCTGGGACACCTGGAACTCGAAACCCTCGCGGCGCATCGTTTCAATGAGGATGCCGAGGTGCAGTTCGCCGCGGCCGCTGACCGAAAAGCGGTCAGGGGAATCGGTGTCTTCGACCCGCAAGGCCACGTTGGTGAGCAGTTCCCGCTGCAGGCGATCACGCAATTGGCGAGTGGTAACGAACTTACCTTCCTTACCAGCAAAGGGGGAATCGTTGACGACGAAGGTCATCTGCAAGGTGGGCTCATCCACCTTGATCAGGGGCAGGGCCTCGGGGTGATCAGGGCAGGCGATCGTTTCACCGATATTCACCTCATCAAAGCCAG
>CAMCMT010000026.1 GCA_945875915.1 Synechococcus sp. UW140
AAACCTGGGTGGATCAGGTAGCACCAACTTAGGCAATCAATCCCTCACTATCACAGATGCTGCGGGCCTTAACAGCGGAGTGATTTCTGGCCAAGGTGGATCCTTAGCGATCAATGGCACTGGTACCTACAGCCTCAGTGGCATCAATACCTATACCGGTTCCACGACCATCGGCAGTGGTGAAACCCTGGCCCTGTTGGGTAGTGGTTCCATCGCTGCCTCCAGTGGAATCACCAACAGCGGCAACTTTTCCCTTGCTGGCGCCACCAGCACCGTCTTCCTGACAAACCTGGGTGGCTCTGGTTCCACTAACTTGGGCAATCAATCCCTCACTATCACAGATGCTGCGGGCCTTAACAGCGGAGTGATTTCTGGCCAAGGTGGATCCTTAGCGATCAATGGCACTGGTACCTACAGCCTCAGTGGCATCAATACCTATACCGGTTCCACGACCATCGGCACTGGTGAAACCCTGGCCCTGTTGGGTAGTGGTTCCATCGCTGCCTCTAGCGGAGTCAGCAACAGCGGCAACTTGTCCATTGCCGGCGCCACAAGCCCCGTATCTCTGACCAACCTGATCGGATCTGGCAGCACCAACCTTGGCAGCCAATCGCTAACCATCACAGCTGCCTCCGGTCTGAACAGTGGCGTCATCTCAGGGACTGGTGGTTCCTTGGTTGTGAACGGTTCAGGCACTTACAGCCTCTCTGGCTCCAGCACCTACACCGGTGCCACCAGCCTGGGCGGTCCAGCAACCCTCCAGGTATCAGGTTCCATCGCTCCCTCCTCCGCCCTAACCGTCACTAGTGGCGCCACCCTGGCGGGCAATGGAACCCTGCCAGCCACCAACATCGCTGCCGGTGCCATCCTGGCGCCAGCCAATGCCGGCAGCAGCGCCCTCAATGTTGCTGGAGCTTCTGGCAACCTCAGCCTGGCTAGTGGCTCGATCAGCAACTTTTCCATTCTTGCCACCACCTCCGATCGGGTTGCTGCTGCGGGCACGATCACCCTTGCTGGCAGCTTGAATCTGGCCTTCTCGGCTGACAGTTACCTCACCGCCACTCCCTATGTGCTCTTCTCAGGGCAAAGCCTCAGGGGTTCCTTTGGTTCGGTGGCCGTGTCTGGGCTCTCCAGTTCCTATGTGTATTCCTTGGACTATGGCGCAAGTGCCCTGAACCTATTGGTTGCAGCCAGCGTGCCTGCGGGCCAGTCAACCGACATCACATCGCCCACTGCCACAACGCTCTCCGGTGGCACGATCTTGATCAATGAACCCGGGTCGTACAACACCAGCTTGGTATTAGCAACCCCCACGGGCTCAGGCACCAACACCATCGACGGCAACGGCCTTACGGCTGTCCTTTCGGGCACTATCAGCGGTACGGGTCCGATCACCTTTGTCAATTCCCTCAATAGCAGCACGACCAGCGATACGATCCTCAGCGGCAACAACACCTACACCGGTGCCACCGTGGTAGATGGGGGCGTGCGGCTTTCTGTCAACGGTTCGATTGCCTCCTCTGCCAACCTCACCGTTAATGCCGGCGCCATTATTGGGGGTAATGGAGTGCTGCCGGCAACAACGATCCAATCGGGCGGCCATTTAGCCCCGGGTAATTCGATTGGCCTGCTTGCTGCTTCCTCCTTAGGCTTTGGCCCCGGTGGTCTTGTTGATCTTGAAATCAAAGGCCCCCAAAATGACAAAACTGCTGTTAGCGGTAGCGTCACCAACTTCACCGGCACAGCAAACCTGATCGCCTTTGGCGGCGGCACTCCCTGGCCCAATATCGACTACCAGCTGATCACGGCGACCAATACTTTTGCCACCAGCTCCAGCCTCACCCTCAACCCGGTCGGCGTCACCAGCGCCCTGCTTCTGCAAGGCACCACCCTGGTGCAGGAAGCCGATGGCAATGGCCAAACCTTTGATGTGATGTGGCGGCCCAATAACGGCTCCGGTGCAACCGCATCGGCCATGCAGTCCCTGGGCCAGGGCAACCGCAACCAACTCGCTGCAGCGGCTGTGTTTGATAGTGCCTTCCGCCGCTTGGCCTCCTCAGCAGGCGATGCCTCCGGTGCCACCACTGGCCTCAATGCCACCGGCACCGCCATCGGCACTACGGGCTTCACCACAGGTCAGGCCGCTGCTGCGGGGCTTTCGCCTGACTTCCTCAGCACCACCTCCCAACTGCTGGGGCTCACCTCCCCAGGTCAGCTGACGGCCGCCATCAGCACCATCACCCCGGAGTCCTATGCCGCTTTCCAAAGCGTGGGCCTCGAAACCCTGCAGCGCCAGCGCCAGCAGCTGCTGGCCTCAGCAGGCCAATGCGCCAGCAATGGCTGGGTGATCAACGGCCCCACCAGCAAAGGCGCCAAGGCACCGAAAAACCCCCTCTGCCTCTATGGCCAAGCCGCTAACACCAACAGCACCATCACTGGCCAAGACGGCCTCTTGAGCTACAACGCCAACCTCTTTTCCTCCTTCTATGGCCTGGAGGTTAATGCCAATCCCTACTGGCGCTTTGGCGCGGCCTATGGCTATGGCACGTCCAGCCTCAATGGTCTTGGCCTCACCAATGCCTGGGTAACTGCCACCGTAAACAGCGGCAGCCTCTATGGCGTTTACACCCCCACAGCTACCTCCCCCTGGACCTTTAAGGGGTTGGTGGGCTACGGCAACTACGCCCTCAATGGCAGCCGTCAAGTCGCCGTGATCGGCGCCGGCACGTCCATCACCGGCTCCACCACCGCCAACGGCCTCACCGCTGCCCTCACAGCGGAAGTCGCCATTCCGCTCACCAAACCCTCCGCGCCAGTGCCAGTGCTGCTCAAGCCCCTGATCGGCCTTGCCTATGGCAACTACCAGCAGGCGGGCTTCTCGGAAACCGGCGGCGGGCCCTTAAACCTCAATGTTGATGGCAACAGTGCCAACAGCTTCGTTGGCACCATCGGCCTCGAGCTCACCTCAGGCCCCATCCCCCTCAATAGGGCCAAATCCATCAGCCTCATTCCCAAGCTGGCCCTGGCCTATCAGGTGGATGCCCTCGCCGGTGCATTGGGCAACAGTTCCCTCTCGGCCTCCATGCCAGCTTCCGGGTCGGGCTCCTTCCTCACCCAAGGGCAAAACCGGGGTGTAAATGGCTTCTCCATCGCCGCTGGCGCTGATTTGGCCCTGGGCAAATCAACAGCTCTCTATGCCAATGTCAATCTGGAAGCGTTCTCCTCAGGGAATCAGGTTGGCTATGGCGGCGGCTTGCGATTTAAGTTCTGATCAGTTAGCGATTAAACGCCTAGGTGGCGGAAATTTCTTTATCCAGAATCTCTATGAGGAGGCTGATCTAGTCGGGTTCACTGAGGCGGCAAACTATTTATTGGCTCTGCTTGGGTCGGTTCATGGCGGCCCAATCTGCGTCCCAGCCATTGCCAATTCAGCTGCAAGTCCCCATGGCCAGCATGGATGTCGCCAGTTGCCTGGTACCCCGTAGCCCGATGTCCCTCGAGGGAGTTGTACCCCGGAGGTGGCGACCGATTCGATAAGCCCTTGACGAGATTTGAACTCGTGACCTCTCCCTTACCAAGGGAGTGCTCTACCACTGAGCTACAAGGGCATGTGGAAAGGTGGGCCGGGTTGGATTTGAACCAACGTAGGCAGAGCCAGCGGATTTACAGTCCGCCCCCATTAACCACTCGGGCACCGACCCGAACCACACCTTCAGAATTTACCAGCCGCCCCCCCCATGCAGTTGCTTGTGCTCCACGGACCCAACCTCAACCTGCTCGGCACCCGCGAGCCGGGGCTCTATGGCAGCAGCACCCTGGCCGAGATCGATGGCGCCCTGCAGCAGCAGGCGGCCAGCCTGGGGGTGGCCCTGGCCAGCTTCCAGAGCAACCACGAGGGCGGCCTGGTGGACCGCATCCACCAGGCCCGCGGCCACTGCGACGGCATCCTGATCAACGCCGGTGCCTACACCCACACCTCAATCGCCATCCGCGACGCCCTGCTGGCGGTGGAGATCCCATTTGTGGAGCTGCACTTGAGCAACACCCACGCCCGCGAGCCCTTCCGTAGCCACTCCACCCTGGCCGACAAGGCGATTGGGGTGATTTGCGGCTTTGGGCCCACCAGCTACCGCCTCGCCCTCGATGGCCTGGTGGACAGACTGCGCCAATCCCCAGGCGAATGAGTCCCGTGTCCCCTACCCAGGTCGCGCCCGCCTCGCCTACGGCCCGGGTGAAGTGGCTGGCGGCCCCCAGCAGCGCCGCCTGGTTGGAGCAGGCCATCGCCCATCCGGATCTGGTCTTGCTGGACCACGCCCTTTGTGAGCGCAAGGCGGCCAGCGCCGCCCTGCAGCTGTTGTTTCGCTATCCGGCCGACGAAGGGCTGGCCGCGGTGCTCAGCCCCCTGGCCCGCGAGGAGCTGGAGCATTTCGAACGGGTGCTCGCCTTGATGCAGCAGCGGGGCATTGCCCTGCGGCCCCTGCCGGCGCCGCCCTACGGCTCCAGCCTGGTGGCCCTGGTGCGCCGCCAGGACCCGGAGCGCAAGCTCGATAGCTTCCTGGTGGCCGGCCTGATTGAGGCCCGCAGCCACGAGCGCATGGCCCTGCTGGCGGCCCACAGCCCCGATCCGGTGCTGCGGGAGCTCTATGGCGACCTACTGGCCAGTGAGGCCCGTCACTTCGGCCTCTACTGGGTGCTCTGTGAGGCCCGCTTCCCCCGGGCCCTGGTGGTGGAGCGGCTGGAGCAGCTGGCGGAGGCCGAAGCGGCGATCCTGGCCCCGCTGCACCCCCAGCCCCGCATGCACAGCTAGGTCGCCGACACCGCTCAATCCAGCAACGGATAGCGGCTGGCGATCCCATCGCCCGTGAACTCGGCCACCCAGCCGGCCGGGTTGTCGAAGAAGCGAATCGCCGTGAACTGGGGGGCGCTGCCCATGTCAAACCAGTGCCTGGTGCCGGAGGGCACCCGCAGGAAATCGCCGGTTTCACACAGCACCTGCAGCACCTCCCCCTCTAGGTGGATCACAAACAACCCCCGGCCCTCGACGAAGAAGCGCACCTCGTCCTCGCTGTGGGTGTGTTCGGAGAGGAACTTCTGGCGCAGGGCGGCCCGATCGGGGTGGTCGGGCCCCAGGCGGATCGCATCGACAGTGGGATAGGTGCCACTACCTTGCACCTGGGCGATCTCGGCGGCGTAGGCCGCCAGCACCGCGGTCTGATCGGCAGCGGCGGGCAGCTCGGGCTTCACCGGCCAGCGCTCGTAGCCGAGGCCCCGCTCGGCCAGGGCTAGGGCAATCACGTTGGGGTCGTCGCTTTCGAGCAGCGTGGTTGCCGCCGCATTGGCGCTGGCGCTGTCCCGGTAGAGGCTCAGGCGGGTCATGGGCTCGAAGGGGGTGGTGGGCGTTGGGGGGAGCCTAGAAAAGGTCAGCTGGGGCGTTTGTGTGTGGGACTGCATCGGGCCTGAGCCGGCCCCTGGGCCCCAGGGGGCTGCAGCCGCGGCGCCGGGCCTAATCCTGGTGGGCGTGGGCCCGGGCGATCCCGACCTGCTCACGGTGGCGGCCGTGCGGGCGATCCGCTCCGCCACCGTGGTGGCCTATCCGGTGGCCCGGCCGGAGGCCGTGGGCATGGCCGCCACGATCGCCGCCCCCTGGATTGGCCCCCAGCAGCGCCGCCTGCCGCTCGTGTTTCCGATGGTGGCGGAGGCCCAGCCGCGCCAGCTGGCCTGGCGGGCGGCGGCCGACGCCCTGGCGGCGGAGGTGGCGGCCGGGGAGGCGGTGGTGTTGCTCTGTGAGGGCGATGTGTCCCTGTTCGCCACGGCCTCCTACGGGCTGCTGGCCCTGGAGCAGCGCCATCCCGCCTGCCCCATCAGCCTGATCCCTGGGATCACGGCCGTGGCGGCGGCGGCGGCGGCCGGCCGCTGGCCCCTGGCCCTGCAGCAGGAGTCGTTGTTGATTCGGCCCACCCCCGAGGCCCCCGCCGCCCTGGAGGCCCTGCTGGACCAGGCTGCGGCATCAGATCAGGTGCTGGCCCTGCTCAAGCTCGGCCAGCGCTGGCCCTGGGTGAGGCAGGTGTTGGCCGATCGGGGCCTCCTCGCTGGCGCCCTGTTCGCCCAGCGGGTGGGCTGGCCCGACCAGCTGGTGGCGCCGGCGGCGGCCGTGGCGTCCGGGGAGCAGCCCTACTTTTCCCTGTTGTTGATTCGTCAGGCCTGGCCGGAGGTGTTGCCCTGAGGGGGGTATCAACGCCCGGCTGGCCTAGGGCCCCCACGCAGGCCATGGCGTGCATCGAGATGCTCCCTTGTGGAGGGCGAGAGTCTCCCTCGTGGGGGGCAAATCCATGGGCAGGTTGGGCAACTGGTCTAGTTTTTGAATAAAACGTTCATCATGCGTTGGGGATTTTGCAGGAAATTCCGCGTCACTTGGTAGTGCTCGGTCTCTGCATAGGTTGTTTGTGTCACGCCGCCTGGGCCGCAGGCATAGATCGTTGCGTCCGGGTAGGCCATCAGGATCGGCGAGTGGGTGGCGATGATGAACTGGGAGTCGTCTTGAACGAGGTCGTGGATTCTCGCCAGCACGGCCAGTTGCCGTTGGGGCGATAGGGCCGCCTCGGGTTCATCGAGGATGTAGAGGCCCCGCCCGCCGAAGCGGTGGGTCATCAGGGCCAGGAACGATTCGCCGTGGGATTGTTCGTGCAGGCAGAGGCCGCCATAGGAGTCAATCACGAGTGGTCCCCTCCCTTCTTTGTCAAGGACCTCGATCTCCGTCGCCACGTTGAAGAAACTTTCCGCCCGCAGGAAGAAGCCATCCTGGGGACGGCGGACGCCCTTGACCAGCCTTAGGTAGTCGTGGAGTGGCGAGTGGGAGCGGCGGGTGGCGAAATTAAAGTTCTTGGTGCCCCCCTCGGCATTGAAGCCCCAGCTGACGGCAATCGCCTCTAGGAGTGTGGACTTGCCACTGCCGTTTTCGCCGATGAAATAGGTGACCTTCGGGTGCAGTTCCAGGCGCGACCAATGGCGCACTGCGTCCAGGGCAAAGGGGTAGGGGTCAAAGGAGGGGACCTGATCCCGCTTCAGCTGGACTTCTCGGATGTAGGGGGTGTTCGGCATGGGGTCTAAGGCCTCTGATCCTTTGCAAGCCGCGATCTGGTCGCCGCAACAGCAATCCTTGGCTGGCAGGTTAGGTGCATCGGTGGGGGAGGACTCTCGGTGGCTGGCGAAGGACGATGGAGCTGCGGCAATCCTTCAGACAGTGGTTTCATAGAGATACTTTTGGAAGCTTGAAAAGAGCTGGCTGATGGCTTCTGGCTTCCCCAGATCTGCCACGGCATCGGCAATGCTATTTTGATAGCGGAGGCGTAGCAGCGGAGTGAGTTTGTCTTGGGCGAGCTCCTGCACGCCCATGGTGACGTAATGCTGGAGCACAAAATCCAGGAAGAGCTGCTGCTTGCTGGTGCACTTGGAATGGATGTAGAGGCGGGCCTGGCCGGCTCGCGCCTCCCGGGGGATCGGCTGCAGGGCATAGGCCACGTGGGCCAAGACATCAAACAGATCGCTGTTCTCCGCATCGATGAGCGACTGCATCTCGGCCAGTTGGGCTGCACCGAAGCCCTTGTCAGCCAGGCCCTGGAGCAGCTTGCTGCGGGTGGCCGGCGAACTCCAGAGCGCCCGCAGTTCCGCTTCATCGCGCACGAATTCCGGCAACTTGCCATAGAGCAGTTCCAGGAACTGCTGCGAACTCATGGGGGTGCCATCGGGGTGCCAGAAGCTGGTCACCGTCATGTGCTGGATGGAGCGTTCCTTGCCGTCGCCCAGCTTGATGCGGGCTTTGGATCGGCGGGGCTTGCCAGTGGTGTCGTCCTCGCCGTTGGGCTGCTTGGCTTCGGGCGGATCGGTGGGCGGCTGGGGCGGACGCGGGGCGACCTCTTCGGGCTCCTGGGGTTCGCCGTCCCACTCCGGATCACTGAAATGGTGATGGGCTTTGACGAAGTCATAGAGGGTGAAATAGTCCTTGCCGTCGTAGAGGCGGGTGCCCCGGCCGATGATCTGCTTGAACTCGATCATCGAATTCACCGGCCGCAGCAGCACGATGTTGCGCACGTTGCGGGCATCGACGCCGGTGGAGAGTTTTTGCGAGGTGGTGAGGATGGTGGGGATCGTCTTCTCGTTGTCCTGGAAGGCGCGCAGCCAGGTGTTGCCCAGTTCCCCATCCGCAGCGGTGACCCGGTGGCAGTAGTTGGGATCGGGGCTGCTCTTGCGCTGGTTGATCAGGTCGCGGATCGCTAGGGCGTGGTCCTGGGTGGCGCAGAACACGATCGTTTTTTGGCGCTGATCAATCTGCTCCATGACAATCTCCACCCGCTGCTGCTCGCGCTGTTTGATTTCGATGATGCGGTTGAAGTCGGCCTCCTTGTAAACCTTGCCGGCTTCAATCTCGCCGTCCACCACCGTGTCATCGGGGGTGTAGATGTATTCATCGAGGGTGGTGGTGATTTGCTTGACGCGGAAGGGCGTCAGGAAGCCGTCGTTGATGCCCTCCTTGAGGGAGTAGGTGAACACCGGTTCGCCGAAGTAGGCGTAGGTATCGCGGTTGTCCGTGCGGCGCGGGGTGGCGGTGAGGCCGAGTTGGACGGCGGGGGCGAAGTGGTCAAGGATGCCGCGCCAGGTGGATTCGTTGTTGGCGCCGCCGCGGTGGCATTCATCGATCACGATGACATCAAAGAAATCGGCCGGGTACTGGCCAAACCAGGGCGAGGGCTTGCCATCCACCGGCGGGCCGCTCATGAAGGTTTGGAAGATGGTGAGGAACAGGCTGGCATTGGTGGGCACCCGGCCCTGCTTGCGCAGGGCATCCGGTTCGAGGCGGGCCAGGGCGTTGTCTTCGAAGGCGGCAAACCCGGTGAAATCGTTGAAGGCTTGATCGGCGAGGGTGTTGCGATCGGCCAGAAACAGGATGCGGGGCCGGCGGCTGGGTTGGCCAGAGCGGTTCCAGCGGGCGGCAAACAGCTTCCAGAGGATCTGGAAAGCAATTGAGGTTTTGCCGGTGCCGGTGGCAAGGGTGAGCAGGATGCGATCGCGGCCGGAAGCAATCGCCTCCAGCACCCGCTGCACGGCAATGTCTTGGTAAAAGCGGATCTGCCAGCTGCCGCCCTTGTCGGGATAGGGGATGGCGGCGAAGCGATCCCGCCAGGCGTTCTCCTCGGCAAAGGTGCGCTCCCACAGCTCCTGGGGGCTGGGGAAGGCTTCAGCCTCGCCCTCCTCGCCCGTGGCCATGTCGATGGCGTAAACGCCGAGGCCGTTGCTGGCGTAGGTGAAGCGCAGTTGCAATTTGCCGGCGTAGTCCTTCGCCTGGGCCACGCCTTCGCTGAGGGGCGCGGTGTTCGGCTTGGCCTCCACCACCGCCAACTGGGTGTTGCGGTAGGTGAGCACGTAGTCGGCCGTGAGCGGTTTGCCGCGGCGGCCGCCCCCTTCGATCCGGCCCGGGGTGATCGAAAACTCGCGCCGGATGCGGCTGCCCTCCACCACACCCCAACCGGCGGCGGCCAGCAATGGATCGATCAGTTCGGCGCGGGTTTCGGCCTCGTTCATCGGATCAGGGAGTCCATGGGATCAAGCTGTTCCGCGCCGAGTGGGTTCCAGACGCTGCGCTCGAACTGTTCCCCATCCGATTTTTTGTTGTAGCGCCACACCACGGCATCCAGGGTGAAACATCTCGGGCCAACGCGGAGCCCAGATCGCGGTTGGCGATGCGCAGAAAACCATTGGGGGACTCAGCCGGCGCCATGCAGCGTCTCCACTGGCTCCAGCTGCCGGCCATAGCGAAAGGCCTCGGCAATTACATTGATCCGTCCATGCTGCCGATCCTCCACTTCACTGGCGGAGAAGAGCAATAACTCAATCGGCAAACGATGGTGGGCCAGCGTCCACCCCAAGGCGTCCGTTTCCTCAAACCGCGAATGGCACGCCAGCCAGGCATCCGGCACGGTGACCAGCAGATCAAGGTCCGAATCGGGCCGTTCGGTGCCGCGGGCGCGGGAGCCGAACAGGCGCACCTGGGCACCTGGAATGGCCGCCTGGATCTCGGCCGCGATCGTGCGCAGCAGCGGTTCATCCACGACGTAGTGATAGTTGGAGGGGCGGGAAGAGGCGCTCATGGGATCAGTTTGACGTGGGTTGGCTGGCTTTGTCTCCTGCTTGATCACGGCGCCAGTGCCCCCACCGGCACCACGGCGATGCCATCCGGCCGCCGGTAGCCATAGCCGCTGCCGCAGACCACCGCCAGGAAGGCGGGTTCGCCGCTGCGGCGGGTGTCGATCTGCTGGCGAAAGCGCAGCAGGCTGGCGGCGGCGGCCTCCACCTGGCCCGGGCCGAGCTTGATCTCGATCGCCCCCCAGCGGCCATCGCGGAGCTGCACGATCGCGTCCACTTCGATGCCGTAGTCGTCGCGGTAGTGGAACAGCTCACCGTCCAGCGCCTGGGCCAGCACCCGCAGGTCGCGGATCACCAGGGACTCGAACAGCAAGCCCAGCCACTCCAGATCCTTGAGCAGGCGATCGGGGCTGCCGCCCAGGGCCGCCACCGCCAGGGAGGGGTCGCAGAAGTGGCGCCGGGGTGCCTGGCGCAGGGCCGCCTTGGACCGCAGGTGGGGCCGCCAGGCGGGCTGGCTTTCGAGCACCATCAGCCGCTCCAGGGCCTGGAGGTGGTCGGCCACGGTGCGCGGGTCGAGGGGCCCATCGGCGCCGCCGGCATCGGCCGCCAGGGTGGACAGCTTCACCTCGGTGGCGACGTTGCGGCCGAGGGAGCGCAGCAGGGCCCCCAGCCGCTGGGGATCCCGCCGCCGCCCATCCAGCCGCTGCACGTCCACCTGGCGCACCTGCTCCAGGTAATCGCGGGCGGCCCGGCAGGCCGCCGCCAGGGGCCGCTCCAGCTGGGCCGGCCAGCCGCCACGGCACACCAGCTCGGCCAGATCGGCCAGCGTCAGCCCCGGATCGGCGCAGCTCGGCGGATCCCCCGCCAGTAGCGCCGCCAGCGAGACGCCGCCCTGGCCGGCGCCACTTTCCACCAGGCCCATGGGCCGGAGCCGCAGAAAGGAGAAGCGCCCAGCCCCGGTGTGGCGCTCGGCGTCATCGGCCGGCACCGCCGAACCGGTGAGTAGAAATTGCCCCGGCGCCTCGGCGGCATCCACGGCCCGCCGCACTTGGTTCCAGAGCGCCGGCGTCACTTGCCACTCATCCAGCAGGCGCGGCCGGGGCCCCGCCAGCACCAGGGCTGGATCCACCGCCAGGGCCTGGCGGGCGGCGTTGTCCACATCCAGCAGCACCGTGGAGGCGGCCAGCTGCTGGGCCAGGCGGGTTTTGCCACAGGCTTTCGGGCCCTCGATCACCACCGCGCCGGCGGCGTCCAGGCAGGCGCGCAGCTCGGCATCGGCGATGCGGGGTCGGTAGGCCAAGCCTTTGCTGGCGGCCATGGCGGGGCGCGCAATGCAGGAGATACCGGGATTCTAATGCAGAAAAAACTGGCCTTCTGATGCAGAAAAAAGGGGTCTTTTGATGCGGGAAAAACTGCCTTGCCAAGGCCGGAAACGATCGGGCGGCTGGGGGTGTGCTCATGGGGATGGCGAATCGACCTGGGCTCCGCCTCCCCATCGCTCACGCTCTCCCCACCGGCGCGCCCGCCACGGCTCAGAGCTCGCCGTTGAAGGCCTGGTGCAGGAGGGACTTCTTCAGTTCCTCCAGGGCGGCGAGTTTGCGTTCGTAGAGGCGGGTGAGGTGTTGGGTTGCTTCCTGAAGTTCCTCAACTCCATTGACAATCCTTGCCTGCTCCTCAACCCATTCTGGAATCGGTATTGGTATCGCGTTCAGCGCCCTCTGGTTGAGCTTTGGCTGTGCGGCGCCTGTGATGAATTCATCAAGCTTGATACTTTCTAAATAGAACTCGACGAACCGCTGGGTCGCCATGCTCTCAAAATGTAGAATGTGTGCGTGGTTATTGACCCAGTATCTGCCGGTTGCTGAGAACGCAATGGGCGTCGATCTCGCCAGCAGATTCGCTCCGTCTTCAGAAACCAACAGATTGTCGCCCTCGAAAATATAGTCCGCTACGTAATCCACAATGCCTGACGCACCGTAGTAGGGATACTCGCCACTGCTTCGGACGTTCTTAGTTATTGGAACTCGCCTGCTGTCGAGGTTGGTCGAAATCTTGTCTAGCGTCGTTACCTCCCACCCCTCCCCCCGCTGACTGAAGACGGATTGAAGATGACTTTCAAAGATCGCGCGTGTGCTCTGGAGGTTCCGTTCGGCGTTGGCTTTGGCGGTGGCGAGGCCCGCAAACGCTTCGTCCAGGAGGGCGACGATTCGCTGTTGCTCGGGGAAGGAGGCAACTGCCAACGGCAAGTCCTCGATTTCCGATTTGTTGATGGAGGCAAATACAGCTCCTTCCTTCCCGGCTATTTTAGGCTGCAAATGAAGTAACTGATAGAACAGAAAATCCTTGCTGATCTCAGGCTTTGAGCGGATCGCAGCCAGTCCACGCCCTATACAGATTTCCTCAGTGGCAAAATTGACTGGTCCGACTGGTGCTCGGACAGACATCAGGATGTCACCTGCTCGCGCAACCTTTGTTATGTGAGTGGTCCAAGTTGACGGTGTTTTTATAAATATGTCACCAAAGTCCTTCTTGCCCTGGTAGAATGGCAATCCTTCCCCTTGGGAATTGTAGAATTGACCCTCTGGCGATTGCCCAGAGATAACTTCGCAATAATCACCAATTGTGCTGATCTGCCAACCTTCCCTCATACCAACTCCCTGATCCTCCCCAGCACGTCCGCACTATCCGCATCCAGCGCCGCAATCTCCGCCATGATCTCCTGCGGGCTCCGCAGCGCCACCGCCTCACCAGCATTAGGATTTTTCACCGAGAGGTCCCAGCTCTCTGGATCAATGGAGTCCGCCGCCATACTCCAGCTCTTGGCCGAGTCAGCAAACGTCTTCTGCTGCTCCACAAAGTCCGCCAGATCGCGGTCGTTGAGTGGGTTGGTCTTGCCCAGGTTGCGGCCGGGATCGAGCTGGTAAAACCACACCTGGCGGGTGGGCGCGCCCTTCTCGAAGAACAGCACCACCGTTTTCACCCCGGCCCCCTGGAAGGTGCCGCCGGGGCAGTCGAGTACCGTGTGCAGGTTGCACTCGCTCAGCAACTTCTGACGCAGGGCCACCGAGGCGTTGTCGGTGTTGGAAAGGAAGGTGTTCTTGATTACCACGCCGGCGCGGCCCCCGGCCCGCAGCCGGCGGATGATGTGCTGCAGAAATAGAAAGGCGGTTTCGCCGCTGCGAATCTCGAAATTCTGCTGCACCTCCTTGCGTTCACTGCCGCCAAAGGGTGGGTTGGCCAGGATCACATCGAAACGGTCTTTCTCCTGCACATCGCTGAGGTTTTCGGTGAGGGTGTTGGTGTGCAACACCTTGGGCGCTTCAATGCCATGCAGGATCATGTTCATGATCGCCATCACATAGGCGAGGCTCTTCTTCTCCTTGCCCGTGAAGGTGCCCTGTTGCAGGGTTTCTAGATCGCTGGTGCTGAGTTCCGCCTTCGCGGCCCCGCCCTTGCGCAGGAATTCGAAGGCTTCGCAGAGGAAGCCCGCCGAGCCCACGGCTGGGTCATAAACCGTTTCGCCGATGTGGGGGTTCACCACCTGCACGATGGCGCGAATCAGGGGCCGGGGCGTGTAATACTCACCGCCGTTGCGGCCGGCGTTGCCCATGCGCTTGATCTTTTCCTCATAGAGCATCGAGAGCTCGTGCTTCTCGGCCTGGGAGCGAAAGCGCAGGCCATCGATCACATTGATGATTTCGCGCAGGTTGTAGCCGCTGCTGATCTTGTTGCGAATTTCGCCGAAGATCTCGCCGATCTTGTATTCGATCGTGTTTGGCCCGCTGGCGTTCTGTTTGAAGCCCTCCAGGTAGGGAAACAGGCGCTGGTTTACAACGTCGCGCAGGTCGTCGCCGGTGAGGGCGGCGTGGTGATCGAGCTCGCCGCTGGCGGTTTTCGGGGCCGCCCAGCTGTTCCAGCGGTAGGCCTCTTCCAGGATGGGCGTAGAGCTGCGGCCTTCGAGGGCCGCCACGGCGGCCTTGTCGTCTTCGAGCCCGTCGAGGTATTTAAGGAACAGCAGCCAGGAGGTTTGCTCGGTGTAGTCGAGCTCGGTGCCGCAGCCGGCCTCCTTGCGCAGGCAATCGTCGATGGCGCGAAACGCCTGCTCAAAGGAACTGGCCGCTGCCGCCCGGGGCCCTTTGGCGGCGCGGCTGGCAGGCGCAGGCCGGTTGCCCTGGCCCAGGCCTGGGCCCTCCTGCCCCGACCCATCCGCCAGGGCCACCGAGCCGCCCCGACCGCGGCCAGGCACGATCAGTCTGCGGCCCAGCAGGTCAGCCTTCACCGCTTCGTAGCTCGCCTCGTCCCACTCCAGGGTCTCCCGCAGGCGGCCATTGCCCGCCGCTCCCCCCAAGGCGGCCAGGGCGCCAAGAAACTCGTCGTGGCGGTCGTCGCTGCTGACGGCGTCGCTCTGGTGGCTTTCAGCGGCGTAGGTCAACGGGGGGAGGGGTTTTGTTGGTTAAGGATGGCAGGGGGCCGGTGGGTGGGGCAAGGGGTGGAGATGTATGAAAAGGGTAGGTGCATTGAGCTGGCAAGCGGACATAGAAAGTTGCCGTTTTTCAATTTAAGCTAGAAAAGCGTGAAAGTTAAAAGTAACCATCAAGGGGCTTTAAGTCCGATTTTCTGGATATACCTGTTTGGTGGAAAATTAATTGGGAATGAGCTTAGCTATTTAGGGGCCATTGAAGAATAGGATCCATTAGCTCCCTAAACTCTCGCCGAACATTTGCTTTATAGGCATTTTTGACGTCGGAGGCTAAATAGTGCAATGCTTGCTTTAGTCGCTCTGAGATTGCAATTTGCTCTAATATCTGTAACACTTCATGCAGGTGCTCTTGGCAAGTTGGATTCCTAAGCTTTGAGTTTAGCTCGGGCTTGTATAAAGTTGCGATGCATTCAGTAATGCCTTCATCGTCTAGTAATCCAAAAAACTTATCATAAAGAGGGAGTCCGCTTGGGCTTACTCCACGGCGATACGAGAGCCCCCGGCCAAGCCGGCAGCGTAGAACGATTTGGACCAAGCTTGAAAGAGCATCATGCGGTATATCGGCTGACGATCTAAAGTATTGAAGAATATCCTTCATTATGCTTGGCTCATGGTAATAGTTGTCCCTGCCATTGTGTGCATCTTCTAAATCGTCGGCGAGCTTTTGAAGGGCGATGTTGCGAGACGGAAGTGATTCGTACATTAGGCCTCCTACAAGCTTAAGAAACTCAACGCCTTTCTCAAGTTTTTCTTGGTGAAGATTGGTGCGATAGCTGTCAATTGTTACCCCAATCTTGTATTTAATATTGTCGCTTGAGAATTGCCAGATAGTTGGAGATATTTCAGCGATATTTTTGCGCAAAACTTGGCCCGAGCTAGGGTCTACAAAAATTCCAAATGACGTCATAAGTAAATTATTTACATGAGCAGGAGATAGGTTCTTGAGCTCTGATTGAAGACGTATAAGTGATGCATGGTCAATCACGTCGCTTCTGGTCTTTAAATTGTTGACAAGGGCCTTAATCTTTATTGCAGACTCGGATGGTTTCTCCTGCAACACATCCTTTACGCATGTTTGTAGCCACCCCAGTAGCTCGAACCCTCCGATTGACTCTACATTTGGGTGAGATGCAGCTATCTCGTTCCGCATTGTAAGAATATTGTCTAATTTGATAAATACAATATCTGAGATGAGCTCAAGCTTCATGCAGGATTCGAGAAGCACTGTGTCTTTAAGGCCGGATAAATCATCTTCGATATTGAAAGTTTCTCGATTTTTCCCGCCAACAGCAGCGTCAAAAAACAGATCAACGCCGTAAATTATTGCTTTCTTTCTTAGGCAGAGTACAACTTCATTCCATACGTAGTTCAGCGCTGCATCAAATAAGCCGATTGCTGTAGCGCCAACAAATTTAGATAGATAGCAGGCGTCTTTCTTTACGTCTGATGGAAGAGTTGAGAGGAAGCTGGGGAGGTTGGCGGCAATAACGCCCCTTTCTTCCGTTGTGGCAATTATGTTTTCGGTTGGCAGTCCAAACTGCTCCAAGTATGCCGCGAAAACACTTGATTCTGCGGCAAGTTGTGCAGGCCTAACTGGTTCGATTGATTCCTTGTTCGTCATGGTACTAAACAGGGGGGTCCAGTAAATGAAGGGTTGATTGTGGCTTAAACGGAATAATCTTCGATAATTGGTTGGATTGGCATGGCCTATGGGTGCCAATCAACTCCGCTCAGTTTAGCCTTGTGCCTCGCTTGCTTCGTAAATACCCATAGCTTTGTTCCCTCCGCTACCAAGCAGCCCGTCTTGTCGGCTTGTGTCTAGGGGTAGCAGTTGGGCGTGGTGGGTATAGACCATGGGCGACTTGGAGCACTGCTGCCCTGTCGCAGTCCTGCCGGTTCGGACGGCCTGGCCGTGCAGTAGCTGGTGGCCGACGAGGCTTGGTGGAAGGTGCAGTTGGTGGTTGGCAATCGAAGATCTGGGACGCAACCCAGCGAGCCATGGCGGCCAAAACAGGGCCCTGGGCCCCAACTACGGGGCAGCCCAGCTGCCCGGGTGATCCCCACCCTCCCTGATGGCTTGCCTTGGCGCAGGCCGCCCCACGGCTCTTCCTGTTGGGCCCTCGATGGTTAGCCCCCTGACACGCGAGTCGGGTGGCTGCAGAGTGCTGCCCTCGCCCTGGGCCCGATCGGCGCCGGATGCTTGCATGGTTTCCACCCCGTAGCTGCCCATGGCGCCGATCGACTGGCTGGCGTTGCTGCACCCAGTGCTGATCATTCTGTTCGTCTACCCGGTGGTGGGGGCGACGATCCGGCTGGGGATCCTGGCGCGGGAGCGGCGGCTCAAGATCAATCCCCTGCCCCCAAGTGTGGGCATTGAGCATGGCGACCACGGCCGCTGGCTCACCGGTGGCGTTGTGCTGGCCGTGCTGATCGCCCTCGATTACAGCTTTATCAAGCACTTTCTCGATCCGGCCCCACCCTTCGCCGGCGGTGCGGCCCGGCTGGCCTTGCTGCTGCTGATCAGCGCTGGCACCCTGCTGGCCTACGCGGCCCTGTGGTTCGTGAAGAAAGCCCGCCTGCGGGCCAGCTTTGCCCTGCTCACCTGGGCCGGCCTGCTGGGCCTGGGCAGCCAGAAGGAGATTTGGCGCCTGAGCGATAACCCGCTCACCGGCGAGTTCTGGGGCTCCCATTACTGGGCGGGTGTGTTGCTCACGGGCTTGCTGCTGTTCTCGGTGGCGGCCCGCAGCGAGGTGCTGCGCTCCCTGCGCATGCGCCGCCTGCATGTCACAGCCAACGTGCTGGTGGCCGTGTTGCTGGCCGTGATGGCGATCACCGGCACCCGCGATTTGTTGCAAATACCCCCCAGCTGGCAGGCGTCGGCCCTGGGCGGTTGTGATCACGTCACCTTGAAGTGCGCCCCCACCATCTCCCCCGAGGCCTTCCGCCAGGCCCTGGATCGGGCCGTTAAGGAAGCCCTGGGCAAGCGGGGTCCCATGGCCCTGGCTGCTCCCGCCGGAGGTCCGGCTGGCGACTCCCCCGAGGCCGCTGCCATGAACCAGGCCGCTGCCGCGAACCAGGCCTCAGCCAAGAACCAGGCCGCCGCCCTGCCCCCTGCGGCCCTGGCCCCGGGCTTGCTGGCTCCCGCCTAAGCGTTTGGGCGCTAGCTGACGCTCCCCGCCCTGGGGGCGGTCCGGGCCCCTGGCCGGGCGGCCGGCTTCGGCGCCGGTCAGGCGCCTAGTCCTCCTGGGCGGCCCGCTCCAGCAGCGCCAGGGCGCCGGCCGGGGTGGGTTCGCGCATTAGTTGTTGGCGCAGTTGGGCCGCCCCGGGGAAGCCCTGGCAGGTCCAGCCCATGTGTTTGCGGGCGATCAGCAGGCCGTGGTCCCCCTTGCGCGCCACCAGGGCCTGCAATTGCTCGGCGGCCAGGGCCAGCCGCTCCCCTTTGCCGGGGGTGGGCGGCACCGGCCGGCCGGCCAGGGCCGCATCGATCTGGCCCACCAGCCAGGGGGCGCCCATGGTGCCCCGGCCCACCATCACCCCATCGGCGCCGGTCTCGGCCAGGCAGCGCAGGGCGTCGTCTGGGCTGGCCACATCGCCATTGGCAAATAGGGGGATGGTGAGGGCCCGTTTCACCGCCGCAATCGCCTGCCAGTCGGCCTGGCCGCGGAAGCCCTGCTGGCGGGTGCGGCCGTGCAGGGTCAGGGCCTGGGCGCCGGCCGCCTGCAGGGCCAGGGCAAAGCCCACCGGATCGGCCGAATCGCCGCACCACCCCAGCCGCGTTTTCACCGTGACCGGAATCGACACCGCATCCGCCACCGCGGCCACCAGCCGCTGGGCCAGGGCCGGATCGCGGATTAGGCCACTGCCGCCGCCCTTGCGGGCGATCTTTTTCACCGGGCAGCCCATGTTGATGTCGATCAGAAAGGCGCCGGCCTGCTCGGCCCGCCGGGCCGCATCGGCCATGGCGGCCGGCCGGTAGTCAAATAGCTGCACGCCAATCGGCCCGGATTCGCTGGCCAGGTCCTCCACCTTCTCCAGGCCAAAACCCAGCTCCAGGCTGGTGGCATTCACCATCTCGGTAAACAGCAGGGCCCCGGGGGCCCAGCGCCGCACCAGCTGGCGAAAAATCCGGTCGCTCACCCCCGCCAGGGGCGACTGCAACACCCGGCAGGCCAACTGGCGCGGCGTGCCCCGGCCGGCTAGGCCCAGGGGCGTCTGGAACGGGCTAGCCCCCAGGGCGCTGACGAACCTGGTCCCCGGGGTGCCCAGGCCCGCACGCCCCGCCGGGCTTGCCGTGGCGCTCCCCCCGCTTGCCGTGGCGCTCCCGCCACTGGGCGGGGCGCCGTTCTCCCGGGCGCTCGCCCCTGGGCCAACGGCATCCGGCGGGGACCAGGGGGCGGGGCTGGCGGTGGGGCTGCTGATGGCTCCTGGGGCGGCTGATCTCTACGGGGGGCGGCCAGCCGTTGCCGGATGGGGGACCCTTGCCCCATTCTCGCCATCATTAGGGCGCGGCCCGGAGCCGCCCCTGCCCTGCTCCCGCCCCTTCGCCTGCCTGCGCCATCGACCCCGCCGCTGCCCCCAGTCCCTGGCCCCTGTCGCGGCCGTTGTTGCAGGCGGTGCTGGACGATCGCCTCAGCGATCGCTTCGTGTGTGAGCTGATCTGGTGGCGCCTGGGCTACCGGCCCGCGGCGGCGGCCGGCGTGGCTGGGGCGATCGCGCCAGGCGGCGCCCCCGAGACCTGGCTGGCCACGCCCGCCACACAAGCGCCCTGGGCTGAACGCTTTCCGATTGCTCCTGAGTTGGTGGCGGAGCGGCCCGCCAATGTCCAGCTCACCCGCTCGATCCCGGCGCCCTTCAAGCAATTGCTCAAGGAGCAGCTTGGCTTTGGCGGCTACCGCATCGGCGAGCTTTACCCCCGCCGCACCCGCCGGGCGGTGGCCGTGAACTGGTTGCTGGCCCACCTGGCCGGGCAGGGCGAGCCCTTGGCGGAAACCGGCCCCCTGCCGCCCCTGCTCGATGCGCCCGCGGATCCGGTGGCGGGCCATCCGGGCGATCGGCCGGTGGGCTGAGGTCCCCAGCTTGGGCCCCCAGGCCCCGCTGCCGCCCAGTCCGGCGGCTGGGCCGGCTCCTGCCCTGGGGGCCGGGCCGGGGCCAGAAGCGGCGTGGCGCCTGGGCTGGCTCCGGCGGGGAGCTCGGTACGGTCGGCCGTCTTGTCCCTCTGTAGGGTCAAGACGGGACTTGCGTTGTAGGAATAAGGCGTCGTGGCTCTTCCAGTCGTCGCCATCATTGGCCGCCCCAATGTGGGCAAATCAACCTTGGTGAACCGGCTCTGCCGGAGCCGGGAAGCGATCGTGCATGACCAGCCCGGGGTGACCCGGGACCGCACCTACCAGGAGGGGTTCTGGGGCGATCGCACCTTCCGGGTCGTCGATACCGGCGGCCTGGTGTTCGATGACGACAGCGAATTTCTGCCGGAGATCCGCGAACAGGCCAACCTGGCCCTGGCCGAGGCGGCCGTGGCCGTGGTGATCGCCGATGGCCAGCAGGGGCTCACCGCCGCCGACCAATCGATCGCCGAGTGGTTGCGGGGCCAGAGCTGCCCGGTGCTGCTGGCGGTGAACAAATGCGAATCGCCCGACCAGGGCCTGGCCATGGCGGCCGAGTTCTGGAGCCTGGGCCTGGGCGAGCCCTACCCGGTGTCGGCCATCCACGGCGCCGGCACCGCCGAGCTGCTCGATGCCCTGCTCACCCACCTGCCCCCCACCCCCGAGGTGGAGGAGGAGGAGCCGATCCAGCTGGCGATCATTGGCCGGCCCAACGTCGGCAAATCGAGCCTGCTCAATGCCGTTTGCGGCGAGAAACGGGCGATCGTCAGCCCGATCCGGGGCACCACCCGCGACACGATCGACACCACGATCGAGCGGGAAGGCAAGCGCTGGAAACTGCTCGATACCGCCGGCATCCGCCGCCGCCGCAGCGTGGATTACGGCCCGGAATATTTCGGCATCAACCGCAGTTTCAAGGCGATTGAGCGCTGCGATGTCTGCGCCCTGGTGATCGATGTGCTCGATGGTGTCACCGAGCAGGACCAGCGCCTGGCCGGCCGCATCGAAGAAGATGGCCGCGCCTGCGTGATCGTCGTCAACAAGTGGGATGCGGTGGAGAAGGACAGCCACACCATGGCGGCCATGGAAAAGGAGCTGCGCGCCAAGCTCTATTTCCTCGATTGGGCGCCGATGTTGTTCACCTCGGCCCTCTCCGGCCAGCGGGTCGAGAGCATCTTTGCGGTGGCGGCCGTGGCCGTGGAGCAACACCGTCGCCGCGTCAGCACCTCGGTGGTGAATGAGGTGCTCCAAGAAGCCGTGAGCTGGCGTTCCCCCCCCACCAGCCGCGGCGGTCGCCAGGGCCGGATTTACTACGGCACCCAGGTCGCCACCCGGCCCCCCAGCTTCACCCTGTTCGTCAACGATCCCAAGTTGTTTGGCGACACCTACCGCCGCTATGTGGAACGGCAAATCCGCGAGGGCCTGGGCTTTGAGGGCTCCCCGCTGAAACTGTTCTGGCGCGGCAAGCAGCAACGTGATGCCGAAAAAGAACTGGCGCGCCAACAGGCCAAATCCCACTAAGGATCGTTTGATGGCTCAGGCGAGCTGGAGGATGGGTCCCCAAGTCCTGGGGATTCGCGGCTGATGGACTGGCTGAGGCAGATTCCGATCGGCCAGTATGTGCCGGGCAGCGGCAGCTGGTTGCGCCAGCTCGATGCCCGCCAGAAGCTGGCCTGGACCCTGGCCTTCCTGCTCACGCCGATCCTGGCCGGGCCCCTCTGGCGCCTGGCCCTGGTGGGGCTGCTGCTCCTGGTTACGGCCCTCAGCGGCCTGCCCTGGCGCCTGTGGCGCCGCAGCTTGCCCCTGCTGTTGGCCCTGGCCCTGGTCGTGGGCTGCCTCTCGGCCCTGCTGCCCGCCGGCAATGGCGTTGCCGCCAGCCCCAGCCGCCCGCCGACGGAGCTGCGCCTGGGGCCGGCCGGCGCCGATGGCCAGCCGCCCAGCCGCACGGGCCTGAGCTGGGAGTTGCTGCGCTGGGGCCCCCTTCGAGTGGGACCCCTGGCGCTGGGCCCCCTGGTGGTGACCCGCCGCTCGGGCGAGTTGGGCCTCAATAGCGCCACCCTGCTCTTCACCGTGATCCACAGCGCCAACCTGCTGCTGCTCACCACCCCGCCGGAGGAGTTGGTGTGGGCCCTGGCCTGGCTGATCACGCCCCTGGGGCGCCTGGGGCTGCCCGTGGATCGGCTTGGCTTCACGTTGCTCCTGGCCCTGCGTTTCCTGCCGCTCGTGCAAGAAGAGTTCCAGAACCTGTTGCGCTCCCTGGCAACCCGTTCGGTGAACCTGCGCCAGCTCGGATTCAAGGGGGGTTTCGGGTTGCTGTTGGCCGTGGCTGAACGGCTGCTGGCCAACGTGTTGTTGCGCTCGGAACAGGGGGCCGAAGCCCTGCTCGCCCGGGGCGCCAGCTGGATCTCGCCGACGGAGTTGCGCCAGCCCCAGCCGGGATGGGGCCTGTTGCAGTTGGCGGGCGGCGCCGCCTTGCTGCTGTTAATCGGGTTGAGATGGCGGTACGGTGCCCTCTAAGTTGTGTCAAACCTGACAGACAACGTGAGCGCAGAGCGTTACCTCAACCATCCGCTGTTCGGACTGCTCTATCGGGTGGCCCTGGCGGGGGAAGGTCGGGATCTGTACGCCACCTTGTATGCCCAGCGGATGTTTTTTCTGGTGACGCTCCAGCCCCGGGGCGCCCAGTTTGAGGTGATCCCGCTGATGGATGCCCGGCACCTGGCCGAGCAGAACCTGGTCCGCACCCGCCGCGAGGGCGCCGAGGCCCATGCCCCCTGGCGTCTGCTCTTCGACCAGACTTTTATCTAGGTCGGGCCCCAGGTAGCCCCCAGGCCCTGTCCCTCGGCCGCCACCGCCACCCCATCCCGGTCTTCCCATGGCAGCTGGAACGCTCAGCGCGCCCGATCCCGTCAGCCCACCCTGGAGCCTGGAGCACCAGCTCGCTGCCTTAAGGGCGGCCCTGCCCGCCGGCACCCGGCTGCTGGCGGTGAGCAAGGGCCATCCCGCCGCCACGGTGCGCCAGCTGGCGGCCCTGGGCCAGCGCAGCTTCGCTGAAAGCCGCCTGCAGGAGGCGATCGCCAAGCAGGCGGAGCTGGCCGACCTGGGCGCGCTCGATTGGCACTTCATCGGCCGGCTCCAGGCCAACAAGGCCCGCGCTGTGCTGCGCCAGTTCGGCACGATCCACGCCGTTGACAGCCTGGAGCTGGCCGAGCGCCTGGCCCGCATCGCCGCTGAGGAGGGCCTGGCACCGGCCGTGTTCCTGCAGGTGAAGCTGCGCGTTGATCCCAGTAAAACCGGATTATCAGCCGATGACCTTCGGCAGCTCTGGCCGCAGCTGCAGGGGCTCAAGCCCTTGCGGTGTGTTGGGTTGATGACCATCGCGCCCCAGGGCCTCCCCCGGGCCGAAAGCCTGGCTCTTTTTGGCGACTGCGCTGCCCTGGCCAGGGATCTGGGCCTGGCGGAGCTGTCGATGGGCATGAGTGGCGACTGGGCCGAGGCTGCGGCGGCAGGCAGCACCTGGGTGCGGATCGGCTCCGGTTTGTTCGGACCGAAACCTTGCCAGCCCTGACGTGGGACGCTATCTAGGTCAAAGTCACAAGGAAATTCTGTGTCGTTGTTTTCCCGCCTGCGTGCCGTCGTCTCCGGCGATGACTACCTCGACGGTGAATACGACGATGAGCTCGATTACGAGCACGACGATGCGCCCCAGCCGACCAGCCCGATCAGCCGCAGCAGTTCCCTGGCGCTCAGCTCCGATTTCATGGCCGACGACCCCTTTGCGGGCACCAACGTGATCGGCATGCCGGGCCTCTCTTCCGCCACGGCCGAGGTCACCCTGATGGAGCCCCGCAGCTTCGATGAGATGCCCCGCGCCATCCAGGCCCTGCGCGAGCGCAAGACCGTGATCCTCAACCTCACGATGATGGAGCCGGACCAGGCCCAGCGGGCCGTGGATTTCGTTGCCGGCGGCACCTTCGCCATCGACGGCCACCAGGAACGGGTCGGCGAAAGCATCTTCTTGTTCGCCCCCAGCTGCGTCACCGTCACCACCGCCGCCAGCGAGGAGGCCTCCTCACCGACGATCGTGTCCCGCGACCGCGACCCTGGCCAGGAGCAGCAGGCCGCCCCCAGCCCCGCCTGGGGCCGCACCGAGTCCGGTTTCGGCCTCGGCTGAGCCGGCGATCCCTTTGGCGGCTGGTGGGTCGAGCCGGTTGGGCCTGACGGCGTTCCCTTGAGCCGCCCACCCCTGCCTTGCACACTCCCGAACCGGGTCTGGCCCAGCCCATGGCGCTTCCCTCCACCACGCCCCCAGCCGGCTCTCCCCCCTTGTCTGGGTTAGGCGGGTTCACCCCGGAGAGTTTCGGGGTGGTGGGCTTTGGGCGCATGGCCCAGGCCCTATTGCTGCCCTTGATCGACAGTGGCCAGGTGGCGCCTGCCGCCGTGAGGGCGGTGGTGGGCACGGTTGCCTCGGCGGTCCGCCTGGAGGCCCAGTACGGCCTGGTCGTGGCCACCGATCCCGCGCAGGCCTGGCAGGCACCCGTGGTGCTCCTGGCGGTCAAGCCCCAGCTGCTGGCCGCGGCGGCCGAAGCCGCCCAAGGGATCCCTGTCCCGGTCGTTCGCCGCCCCCTGTTGATTTCGGTTTTGGCCGGGGTCCCCCTGGCCAGGCTCCAGGGCCTATTCCCTGGCCATCGCATCGTGCGGGCCGTGCCGAACACGCCGGCCCTGGTGCGCCAGGGCCTTACCGGCCTGGCCTGGGGCGAGGGGATCCCGGCGGAGCAGCAGCTCTGGGTGCGCCAGCTGTTCGCCCAGGTGGGTGAGGTGCTTGACCTGCCCGAAAGCCAGCTCGATGCCTTCCTGGCCCTCACCTCCTCCGGACCGGCCTACGTGGCCCTGGTGGCCGAGGCGATGGCCGATGGGGCCGTGGCCGCCGGCTTGCCCCGGGCCCTGGCCCTGCGCCTGGCCCACCGCACCCTGGCCGGCACGGCCGCCCTGCTCCAGGAGCAGGAGCTCCATCCGGCCCAGCTCAAGGACATGGTCGCTAGCCCCGGCGGCACCACCATTGCCGGCCTGCGCCAGCTGGAGCGCGCCGGCCTCCGCTCCGCCCTCATCGAGGCCGTGGTGGCGGCAGCCGAGCGCAGCCGCGAGCTGGCCTGAGGCTTGGGCCTGCGCTTAACCCTTGGCCTGGCCCAGTTTCGGTTCGGTGCCCGCCAGCAGCCGTTGCAGGTTGCTGCGGTGGCGCCAGACCACAAGCGCTGTGGTGAGCAGGGCAAGCACCAGGTAGGCGGGCCGCAGGCCGCCGCCGGCAGCGGCAAAGGAGCCCAGCATCAACAGGGGCAGGCTTAGGGCCGCCACCACGCTGGAGAGGGACACGATCCGGCTGGCGCTGAGGCTGGTCAAGAAAATGCCGAAGCAGGCCAGGCCCACGGCGGGCACCAGGCCCAGCAGCATGCCCAGCCCCGTGGCCACCGCCTTGCCTCCCTTGCCGCCCAGCCAGAACGACCAGCTGTGGCCGGCCAGGGCCGCCAGGCCCACCGCCACGACCCACCAGTCACTGGCGGCGGCGATGCCGTCGACCTGCAGCAGGGCCTTGGCGAGCAGCACTGCAGCGGTGCCCTTGAGCACATCCACCAGGAACACTGCCAGGGCTGGCCCCTTGCCGAACACCCGCAGCACGTTGGTGGCGCCGGTGGAGCCCGAACCCAGGGAGCGAATGTCCACGCCCTGGATCCAGCGGCCCGCCAGGTAGCCGCTGGGGATCGAGCCGAGCAGGTAGCCAGCGGCCAGGGCCAGCAGGGTGAGCAGGGGCGTGGTCACAGCAGCTCGTCGTCTAGGGCAATTTCGCTTGGTCCAGGGGCGTAGGCGAGCCAGAGCGGGAACTGCAGGATCGCCACATCGACCACCTGTTCGGCAGCGTCCACCAGGATGAAGGGCAGCTCACCCCGCTCCTCCAACCGGTCGGCCCGCTCGATCAGGGCATCGGGCCGCTCAAACAACACAATGCCGCTGTTGGGGCCGAAATCTTCCCGGCCCAGGCCGAGGCAATCCTGGAGGCCCCGCCGCCATTCGCCCAGCCGCTCCGGCTGGCCGGCCAGCACCAGGGTTTGGAAGCGCTCGCCGTAGAGGTCGCCCAGGATGGCGATGGCGGCGGCCCCCACCAGGGCATTGCGGTTGCGGCTGCCGGTGCTGGGCTGGGCGCCGCGCCCCCCCTGGAACAGGAACCAGTTCTCCAGCAGGCCGGCCGTGGGCGCGTCGAGGCTGCGGCGCAGCTTCCAGGGGTCGGCGTAGAAATCGGGCTGGCCGAGGAACTGCTCCAGCCGCTGGCGGATCAGGGGTTCGTCCTGGCTAAACAGGCCGGCTGCGGCCGGGGCCTGGGCCGGGGCGCTGGCGGCCGGACCAGCGGCGCCCTGCTCCCGGTCGAGGGGGGAGGGCTGCACCACCATCGGCTGCACCACCAGTTCCACCTGATCTGCGGCCACGGCTAGGTCTTGGAGGGCCCCCACCAGGTAGTCCTGGAAGCCCTTGACCCGCCGGGCGATGCCATCGGACTGGCCAGCGAAGCTGCTTTGGATCTCCCGCTGCACCTGGTCGCGGCGGACCTCCAGCTCGGCCAGCTCCTGCTCGAGGACCTGGCGTTTCTGCTGGAGCTCCCCCAGCACGAGTTGCAGCAGGGCCGCTGCGGCCCCCGGCTCCGGGAGCTCACCGCTGCCAATGCCTGCCTGGATCAGCGGTTCCGGTTCGGCCGGGGCGAGGTTGTCCTGCGACTCCAGGGACCCATCGGAGTGGATTGGCAAGGGCGCGTCGGCGGCGGAGTCGCTCATGGCAGGGCGCTGAGGTGCTGGAGGAGCTGTTGACGCAAGGTTGTGGCATCAAACAGCACTGGCAAGAGATGGATGCTGCGCTGCTCACGGAAATAGAACAGCACGGGCAGGGGGCCCCAGAACAGGCGCCAGCCCAGCCAGCCGTCGTAGGGGAAGCGGCGCAGCAGGCTCTGGCGATTCCAGACCAGCAGGGCATCGGCCGTGAATTGGAGGCGCAGCAGCTGGCTTTGGAGCAGTAGGAACAGGCCGAACAGTCCCACCCCCAGGGCCAGCCAGGTGGCGCCGCTCCACAGGGGCAGCAGCAGTAGGCAGGCCAGGCCTAGGGCCACCACCCCCAGGGGCACCCAGGGGCGGGGCGCCAGGATCACGCCGGCCTCGGGGTCTGGACCCGGGCTGGGCTGGTCTGGTTGCAGGGGATCCATCGGCGCCGCTCACTCCAGGGCCCCCATTCTGGGGAGGGGCTGGGCTGGATCGCCGCTGCCGAGATTTGCTGGCCCCCAGGCTCCCCAGCTCGGGGCTTAGTCGCCAAACAGCAGCTGGGTGAGCACCACATCCACCAGGGACACGCTCACCAGGATCATCACCACGGCGCCGGTGGTGCTGCTGCCCACTTCCTTGGGGCCGCCCCGGGTGGTGAGCCCCCAGCCGCAGGCGATCACGGCGATGATCAAGCCGAACACCACTGCCTTGATCAGCATTGAGGGCAGGTCGGAGGGCTCCAGCCAGGTGCGCACCGAATTCCAGAACACCGAAGGCGGAATCGCATAGAGGGCGGTGCTGCTCAGCTGGCCCGACCACACGGCCACGGCGAAAAAGAGCAGGCATTGCACCGGCGCCATCACCACCATCGCCACCACCCGGGGCACCACCAGGTATTCGACCGGGTCGGTGCGCAGCATCGTGATCGCGTCAATCTGCTCGGTGACCTTCATGGTGCCCAGCTGGGCGGCGTAGGCCGTGGCCACCTTGCCGGTGATCAGCGTGGCGGTGAGGATCGGCGCGATTTCGCGGGCCAGACCGATGGCCAAGATGCCGCCCACGGTGGAGCCGGCCCCCTGTTTCACCAATTCGGCTGCCACCTGGATGTTGAACACGGTGCCGGAGGCCAGGCCCGTGATCACCACGATCAAGATGCTGCCGGGGCCCGCCTCAAACAGCTGCTCCAGCAAGTCATTGGGACTGATCCGGCCCCGGGCGATCGCGGCGAGGGCTTGGCCGCCGATCATCAGGCTGCTCCCCAGCCGCCTGAGCCAGCGGGGCCGCAGCCAGCGGGGCAGCCGGGTGGGTCGGCTGGCTGGCTGCTTGGCCAAGCGGCTCGAGCTGGAGGATTCGGGGGGCATCCGTTCGGACGTTCAGTGGGGGGTGGGCTGGAGCGTCGGCTGCTGGCCCTTCTGGGGCCAGTGGCGCATCACCACCAGGCCCAAGATGACAAGCAGGGCCGGAAGCAGGCCCATGCAAAGGCGGATCGTGATCAGGGCGCTGGCGGGTTGGTGGCTGCCCAGGGCCTGCTCGTAGCCACTGAGGCTGAGCAGGCCGCCGTAGCCCACCATCACCACACTGATGCAGACCTTCTGGGCCAGCACCATCCAGGCGCTGTATTGGCCGGCCGGTTTCTCCGGGTCGGCATCAATCGCATCGGGCAGCAACGACCAAGGAATCAGATAGGCGGTGGAGGCGCCGATGCCGGCGGTGGTGATCGTGGCGAGCAGGGCCACCAGCTTGGCCAGGTTGGCCCAGGAGCCGGTGGGGCCGAAGCTGGGATCCAAGGGCGGTAAGACCAGCACCGCCAGGCAGCCGGCCACCCAGAGGCCACTGCCCAGGCGCAGGGCGACCAGGCGGCCGCGGCGCTGGGAGAGGCGGTTCCAGAGCCAGAGCCCCAGCAAGGTGCTGACGAGGAACGGCAGCAGGATCCAGCGGCTCCAGCCCTCCGGCACCTGCAGCACCATGGGCAGATAAAAGAGGGCCACGGCCTGCATCAGTTGCAGGGCACACCAGAGCAGCAGGTAAAGCCCCAGCACCCGCACGAAGCGGCCATTGCGGACCACCCGGCCCAGCAGCCGGCGGGTGGTGCCGGGATGGCTCACGGGGCGCTGGCAGTGGCGGGCGGAGGGCACCAGCCCCCAGCCGCAGATCAGGGTGGTAACCATGATGATCAAGCCCGAGACCAGCCCCACGGGCAGGTAGGCGGAGGGGTCTTGCAGGTCCTTGACCAACACCCCCGCCAGCACCGAGGCCACCAGGGTGGCGAGGATCGAGCCGGTGAAGCGGGCCGTGTTGAGCTTGGTGCGCAGGGGCACATCGGTGGTCAGTTCGGCGGCTAGGGCCGAATAGGGCAGGTTGACGCAGGTGTACAGGCTGTTGGCGACAACAGAAATCAGCACGAAAATCCAAAATTTCACCCAGCCATCGGACCAGGGCGGCAGCCACCACATCGCCGCCATGGCAAAGCCCAGGGGCAGGGCACTCCAAACGATCCAGGGCAGGCGCGGCCCCCAGCGGGGGCTGTTGGTTTTGTCACTCAACCAGCCGACGAAGGGATCGTTGATCGCATCCCAGAGGCGCCCGCAGCCGTAGGCCAGGCCCGCCTGCCAGGGCGGTAGCCCTGCGGCTGTGTAAAACAGCATTAGATAAAAGCCGATCAGGGCCGCGCCCATGCCGGTGCCCACATCGCCCATGCCATAGGACCAGAGCAACCGGGCCCGGGCGCCCCCCCGCAGGTCGGCCGCATCGGTCACGGGGGGATCGGAACCAGGGGCCGATCGATTCGCCGTGTCAGGGCCAGCCCCCTGCTCCGCCCCGGCCGAACCGTGGTTGGCCGCGGTCTGAGCCCCTTCGCAGCTTGAGTCGTTGCCCCCGTCCCTGTCTGCGGCCAAAGCTGCCTGTCCTGACGCAGGCCATAATGCTGCAGCTGGCCAGGTCCCAGATCCACCCCGCTGGGCGGACCCTGGAATCACATGGCAGTCCAGTACATGGGTACTGATGCGGGCGTAGTTTAGTGGTAAAACCTCAGCCTTCCAAGCTGATGATGCGGGTTCGATTCCCGCCGCCCGCTTCCTTTTCGCAATAAGGGTTTTTAGCTCAAAGCCCTTGCTGCAACTGGCGTTAGGGCTGCCAGCCTATGCCAAGGTCTGTTTGCCCGTGCCAGGCTGTGAGGCCAAACATCTCACCAAACATCTCACATGGTTTCGGCCCGTGATTGGGAGGACACGATTAGGGCTGTGGTGTCTCATGCCCTGTCTCAGCGGGGCTGCAGCAGGGGCTGGACCGTTCTGAATCACCGAGGTCATGCGCGTCTGAACATCGCTGCTGGGGCTGGTCGCGGTAGGCGCCGTCAGGTGCTGCTGCCAACTCCATGGCAATGCGATCACATCGACCAGATTCGAGATGCTGTAGTTCAGGTCTACGAGGAGTTTCAGAAGGGCATCGAACCTGATGCTTGTGTCGCTCGAATGCCCCGATTTGATCAGCAAAGGGGCAATGGAGGCACTGTTGACGCTTATGCCAGCTTGTCCCCGGGCCATGGCGGCCGTCCTGTCCAGAAGGGGATGGTGGTTGGTGTTGCCCTCGGAGACTGGGAAGAGCTGATTGCGGCCTTTCGGGAGCACAAGCTGATTAGCGGCGAGATCAAGCCGTCGACTTGGCATCGGGTCTACCGGCACCACATGAATCATGTGATCGATGCCATCACCGCCCCGCATCCGCCGCAGAACGCCAAGCAGCTGCTCGAGATTTTAGCGCGGATCTGGGCAGAGAAGCCTGGAGGTCGCACTAGACAAATCCAAATCCAGACAACGGCTGCCCTGCTCCGTTGGGCTGTGGGGGAGCGGCGGCTTGGTGAGGACTGGGAGCCGCCGCAAGATCTGGCGGTGTTCGTGGGACGGTCCCGTGCCGCCAAAGCCATCACGACCCCTCTAGACGTTGAGCACATTTTGGCGATTGTGCAAGCCATCCCGGATGACCGGTGGCGTTTTGCCTTTCAGCTGATGGCGGCCTACGGGCTCCGTCCTGAGGAGCTTCAGCACCTGCAGATCCGCCAAGGCCGGCTCTGGTGCATGTATGAAAAGATTGCCTCTCGGGGCAAAACCAAACCCCGTGCGCTGCGGCCACTGCCCTGCGATAACTGGGTAGACGGATGGGGCCTTGAGGAACGCTTCCCTACCCAGGCGCTACCGCCTATGCAGCCAGGCCTGGGTGGTGGCTATGTGGGCCATTACCTCATGAACCGACCGCTCTGGAAGCAGCTCCGTCGTGAGTACGAGGCTAAGGGTGAGAAGCTCGTGCCTTACTCCTGCCGGCACGGCTATGCCCACCGGGCCCATGTGATTTGCGATCTCCCCCCCAAGGTGGTGGCCGCGGCGATGGGCCACAGCGTTCAGACCCATTTGGCGGCCTACAGCCGCTGGTGCGGCGATGATGTTGTGGATGACGCCTTTGCTAATTCAAAGGCGCGACTTGCAGTTGAATACGACCTATGCCATGCCGATGCTATTGATCCTTTCCAAAAGGCTATTGCGGTCACTCCAGCTGCAATTTAAACGCTATTTAACTTATTGAGCTGCTGGGCGTAAACGATGCGGAGCAATGCTTCCCGTTTTTGATTTGCAGAATATGTATACTTGCGCATGCCTGGTTTTCCTCGACTACTCATTGGCAGCATTCGTATTACGACTTGATAGAGTAAGGACATAGATTCAGCCCTTGATGGCCCGGATCTATGTGCGCCTATCGCGACTGCCAGGTGAATATATAAGACAAAATAATTTTAGAGTGAAATCGACTTGCCATGATCTTATTTGACTCTTCCCGAGCAAGGGGCTATTTCAGCCATGAGCCGCGCTAGCGCCAACCCTGATCAAGATGATCCTCTCAAGGCACTATTTCTGAAGCATGGATGGAGACAGAGCTCAAGCTCGCCCAGCTCTTTTTGCCGCTCACATGAAGTTGGTGACTATCTCTGGACCGAAGAAGTTGATATTTCCAGCGGGCAAAGACTAAGCTATATTTCACAAATTAAGGCCAAGCGATCATCTCTTGATAGAGCTCTTGGTAAAGCTGCCTCACGGTATGCGCGTGTTGCAGGGGAGATATTCGCCGCCAATATTCCTTTTAAACGTACCGGCATAGGGAAGCTAAATGCTTATCGCCAGGGAGAAGCCTTTGCAAAAAGCGTGAGCTCGCACCTGAGCACAGATGTTGTTGGAGATGAAAAGATATTTCTTTTAATCCACAAATCACCTGACTCCCTGGAAGCCGTTGCATTGGCCAATACGACTGAAGAGGCTTGGATTCATGTCAACACAATGCTAATGCTATCCGGCTTATCAGAGGAGAGTTCGATATTCAAAAATGAGTAAGACGTGATGCTTCATTGGCCATCGGTCCTGGATTCTTCTCAGATGGTAGTCGCTTCTTTGCATGTCATCCTGCTAATGATGCGATGAATGCCTTGCTTGAATATGCACTGTATTGCTAGGTGTATATTTATGGGCGACTTTGTTGTCAGCGGTTAATCTTAGCCTCTACGTTATCGATTCATATTGCAGGGGCCCCATGTTTAATGCGTACAGCGGACCAAGTGCGGTCAAGTGATTTCAGGGTTACTTCATTCCTAGCAAATGCAGTTGCCGAAGGTTTTCGGGAACCATACTCAGCCCTACGGAGACCTCTGCAGTCCTTGCTATAGTCCGCTCACGGGTAGCCAATGCTGGCAAATACCATCCCTTGCCAACTTGACAAATTTCTAACATTTGAAAATGTCAGGCCGTAAAGGCTTCACCAGCAATTCCCTATAGCAATATCAATTGATAGTTGGCAATGTTCCGACTAAAAGTGGTGCCAAGGCGTTTTTGACTGGATTGAAAAATGTGCAGATGAGCTAAATCCATACTACGACCATCCGAGGGTAAGTCTATGTGGGGAAGCGTGGATGAGCATTCACTGTTCTCCTTGCGCTACCACCCTTGAAGAATGCTAGATTTAGTTTATTGAGCCCTTGCTAAGCAAGCACAAAGCACATGCCGCAATCCACAACAGAGTTCAATGTTCTGATGCTCGGTTCGCGAGGGGCTGGCAAGACAACATTGCTAGCAGTGATGTGGGAGCAACTGGGAAAAGCCATAAGTGCTCAAAAGGGATACTTCAAATATGCGCATGAAGCTTCTATGTACTTTGGGCATGCTCTCGGCGAGCTTCGACGGATGTACGACGCACCTGGAATCAATGTTAGTCCGGGAATCAGCGGAACCAATAATCCGAAGAATCTGTCGATTGATCTGCATACGGCAAATCACGCTCTCGCCCATCTACGTCTCAATTTCTGGGATTATCCTGGAGGTCTGCTGAGTCCCGAACAAGCTACAGGACCCGAGGCAGCAGTATTACAGCAACAGCTGGCGAATGCCCACTACTTTTTTGTCGTAGTTGATGCGCCGGCACTTCTAGAGCATGATGGCATGTTTCATGCCATCAGAAATTATCCATACCCCATACAACTCTTTCTGCATGATCGATTGAGATCAAGTTCGCATGGAGCTCGAATTCTTTTCGTGGTAACAAAGTGTGAAAAGTATATTCGTGAGGGTAGGACGTCCGAGATCTGTGATGCTGTAAAAAGGGGATATGATAATCTTTTATCAGATATTGCAGGTAATCCAAGGAGCTCTGCTGATATCTGCTTGGTTCAAACCCTCGGCACAGTGGTGCTGGATAAACTTGAAATAGCGGAAACTTCAAATGGTGATAAGTTTCCTCGCTACTATTTTAAGAAAGTATCCCAGAATGCTGTGCACTCACCGCAGAATACAAGTCTTCCCCTAAAACTAATGCTTGACAAAGCCATTCATGAAAGCATCGACAGACGAAGGGCCTCGTATGATGGATTAAACTGGCTAAGGGACGCTCTTGGCCGAGATGATGAACTAAGGGACCTCTTGATTCATATGCGAGACTTGTCTAATAGAGCAAGTGATCAATCACTACATCTCTCACTCCAGGCCGGGCAATGAAATCAGTTTATATCAATACAGCATCAGTTTTCTCTAGTGATTACAAGAGCTATGGATTTTTCAAAACCGGTTCGAGCTGGGATTCTTGTCCACTAAGCCTTACGCAAGTCCTTAATAAGCAAAATCCCAATGTTCCGCACTTTTTGGGGCAGTTAAGCAATTTGGGCGAGAGGAAAAGGATATGCACTCTCTGGATTTCAAAGTCTGAGCAGTTAAATAAATTTATTGTATCTTGTTCATTGACTGGGTTGGAGTCTAGCAAGAGAGCGGACTTTTCAGGTAGAATAATTTATGATTCAATTAATGTCACCTACTCATCGCGGGATGAACAGGATGGCTCAAGGGAATCCCCCGACGATGTATTGGCCATTGCGGCTAAGCTTGCAATGTCAGCTGTTGATTTCAGTTGGAATCTTGACGACTATGCTGATCTAAAGAGTTTTGAGGCAGATGAATTCCCATTCATTGATATTTCTTCAATGTATAGAGGTATTGCAGCTGCTAATCCGATGACTGAAAAATACGCTTTCAGCAAGCCACAAGGACTTAACCCAGTACATGAGATACGGAGTCTAGCAAAGTCTCTTGGGCTTAGACTCATAATTGCTGAAGAGTTAGTAGACGAAAAAATCAACAAAGAAGCTAGCGTGTCTGCTGAATCAAGGGCGAGCGCTTTGCCTAAAAATCAAAATGTGATCGAAGAGTTCGTTGAGGATTTAGAAGGGCGCCTAGAAAGTGTTGTGGGTGAACGAAGGTTTAAAGAGATAAGATGCCTAGCTCCTATTAGGTGGCTTAGAAATTCGGCTCTAAATGTGTTTCCCAAAGACTTGCCAAAGCCTGGAGAAGTCCAAGCCAAAAAATCTAGCGCTAAGAATTTTGAGTCATCATTGCCAAATTATGTTGATCTTGTTTATCAGTCAACGACCAATGTCAAGGCAATGGCATCGCTAATTACGGGTATAGGGAAAATAGTGGAAGCATTTGATTCGGTCACTATCTTGTTATCCGTTGGCAAAAATAATCGTGCGACAGAGGCGGCCCAGAAAAGTCACCACAACCTCCCTGTTCCATTGATTATTATAAGTTTCGAGTGATTGATTTCATTTGTGATTCGATTTTGTGTGATGCAACGCCTACGTTGGGTGCCGACTTGATAAGCCTTGAGTCTAACGTTGTGGGAATAAAGCTTTATGATTGATGTCCGCCATCTTGTTGAATCTTTGTTGCTGCTTTGCTTGGGTCTATTGGCTATGCGAGGCCGGATGTCTTTTCTGTGATTAGACTGATTCCCTCTTCGTCTAGTCTAAGGGTATAGATTTTTTCACGAAGTAAGGACTGTAATTGGAGGACAGCTTCTTGTTCTTGCCGGCTTGGATGTCTTACTGCCGAGGAAATCAACCGAAGGCCCAGGCCAGCGGTTCCGATCATGCCCAATGGTGCAACTGCAACTGCCAGGCCGGGCACTAGCATCAAAGCTATAGCCATGAATACCGAAACTGGCAGGGCGCCTGCAGCCATTAAGCCACTGGTTTGCAGTATTTGCAACAACCTGTCTTTGCGGGCCTGAATGCTGCCATTAATGAGCTCGTCACGATGGATGAGAAGCTGATCAATAGCTGCAACTGCTGCGGCGTAGGCTCCTGCTTCGAGTGCGTTTCCGAGTGTGCGATGCCAAAATTCTGGCGTCTGGGCAGCTGCAATGAGACCGTCTAAATGGTTGTCTATACTCGCATGCCCTTTCTCTATCCAAGACATGTCTGTCCCTCCTCGAGAGACATTCTTGGTCCCATCCTCCCAGATAGCATTAGAAGGGTCTGCGGCCATATTGGGCGCATTCAATTGACTTTGAATATGTGACCAGTGCTTGCCAAGTTTATCGCCGCCACTCAAGAAGGCATCAACAGCTGCAGTCCCGTACTGTTCTAGCTCGCCGGGCAGTTTTGACAGAGCATCGGCGGCTGTGACTCCATGGTTAGATGTGGCCGAGACAATGCGGCTGATTAAGAGGGGGTCGACGTTGAAATTATTCAGCTGACTGAGAGAGGCCGCTAGGGACCCGGTTGCCACAGCAAGAACTTGGCCTGTACGGTCCAAGCCACTACGAACCTTCCTTGCTGTCGCTAGACCTGCGACCAGGCCTGCTTTGGATAGCGCGGATGGATCGATCATATGAGAGACCAGCTCGAAAAATTTCGCCCAGGCAGGTGGTGCATGCTTATTTCGATGGCCAGCATTGAAAGCTGACCCAGCATATGTCGGTCACCAGCAACTTTAGTGTAAAAACCCACCATATTTTAAAGATACCGCCGGCTCCAGCCAGTGATCGTGGCCTCGACGTTCTCGAGGTGCCACTGCAGGGGGCCCTTGCCCTGGGTGCAGCCCCAACGGCGGTAGTGCTTGCCGGGCGTGAGCACCCCGCGGAGACGCAGCTGGCGCAGGGTTTCGCGGCTCATGCCCAGTTCTGCGCAGGCCTCGGCGGTGGTTACCCAGACCCGATGGCGCCCGCATGGTGCTGAGACGGTTGGGCTCTCCATCAGCCCAGCCCCCGCACGATGTCGACCACGGCTGGGTTCCAGAGAATTTGATAGCCGCTATGGCCCTGGCGGCAGTAGGGCAGGGCCTCGGCCCACTGCTGCCCC
>CAMCMT010000027.1 GCA_945875915.1 Synechococcus sp. UW140
TCTGGTCTCGGGAAGGTGGTAGTGCTCCGACCAGAGTCACAGACCAGCCCACCCATTCCCCCGCAAGGGCTCTGAGCAACGGACCGTCAGCACCGGCTACGCCGGTGCTGAGCCCAGGGATTTACACCACTTGGCGGGACGCCCCCTGACGTTGTTAATAAGCGATTTAAAGATACAATCCAACAGGTTGATCTTTACTACGGCGATTCAACCGCAGCCTGGAACGCCCTGTTCAAGCCCGATGGCAACGGCGGCTACTACTTCTTTGGCTACAACCCCACAACTGGACTCGGCGGCATCCTCCTCGATCGCGATAACAACGGCAGCATTGATGGTGCTCGCCTCTTCCTCAAAGACAATGCATTAGGTGATCTCAATCCAGATGACTATGTGATTGATGACCCCGTAGGCATGGCAGCCCTCGCCCAGGCACCAACCCTGCGCTTGAGTGATGACAACCTGGGCCTTGTCGTGGATGGCGTTGCAGGCACAGGCCTCTGGTTGAACATCGCTGCCCTATCAGCAGCAGCGTCTTGGCAAAATGGCCTGGAGCTTCGTACTACTGCTGGCGAGCTCTTGGGGGCCGTGGGTGCCACAGCCAATTCCGGCAACCTGGGCAGCAAGCAGATCTACCTGGAGGCCGGCAAAGAGCTTCGCTTTGCCCAAAATAGCGGCAATCATGGCCCCAATAGCAACCCCCTGTTGATGCTGAGCGCCGATGCTGGTGGCTTCCGGCTTCGGCTAGACGATGCTGGCGGCCCCGATCGTGATTACAACGATTTGGAACTACGCATTACCAGCTCCCTTGTCGCCACAAAGATCGATGAGATTGCGATGGCGAGGCGGCAAATGAGCAGCGCCGATGCCATCATTGATTGCACCACCATCCCAACAGTTGGTGCCAAGCTAACACTCTCAATCCTCACCGATTGTGGTTACATCAATCGCTTGGGCCTGGTCAAGGTGGCGGACACCATCACCGGCTACCAGGTTGCTGGCGTCGCAGCCGCAAACACGGATGCGTTCCGCCAGGCCGTTCGCGACAACCTCATCAATCCAGGCGGAAGTGCCATCTCCGCCGGAGGCCAAAGTAGCCGCACAATCACCTGGGACATGACGACGGCTGATGCAGGACTCTATGCCGCCGTGCTGATCAATCCCAATGGCCAGGTCTTCACCTTTGGCAGCAGCACCGGCTCCGATGGCCGCCAACATGTGAAAGTGCTAGGAGACAACACCTTTGGCTTTGAAGATCTGCTGGCCTCCCAAGGCTCCGATTGGGATTTCAACGATCTCAAGGTTAAGGTCTCCTTCGTTTAACTAGGAATGGCATATAGGGAACTGGGGCGATCTAGTCGCCCTCAGCAACCCCTAGCTCTGGCAATCCTCCAGCTAGCACAATAGCCAAACAGGCAAAGAATTAGCAGAACTTTTATTGATACTTCAATGGCACCATGCCCAGGGTGAGCGTGAGTGCTTAAAGGCCACAGCTATCCGCCATAGACCAGCCCTAAAGCCGAACGACATCGGCTCCTCGGGGTTCGCGGCCTTGGCCCTGCATGCTGCTGAACACCTTGTCCTGGCTTAAGCCTCCAACCGGGCTAACCAATCCGCCGCTGGTACGACCGCAATCGGTCCCCGCACCTCCTCCTGCCGGGCATCACGCACGATCTGGGTGGCCACTGCCTCAGGGAATTGCGCCGCAAAGCGTAAAAGGGCCCGGTGGGGTGAGGAGTCCACCAGCTTGCACTCCACCAGCTGGGTCAGGGCACCATCGACGCTCAGGCAGAAGTCCACCTCAACGCCATCCTTGGTGCGGATGTAGTGCAGGCCAGCCTCACGGCCGCGGGTGTCCCTGATGAAATGGGCCTGCTTGGCCAACATCACCGCAACGGCGTTCTCGAATCGCACGCCATCGTCGCCCTTCACCAGGCCGTTATCCGTGAAGTACACCTTCGGGGCATGCAGCAGGGCCCGGGCGATATTGCGATGCCAGGGTTGCACCACGATCACCACGTAGAGCGCTTGAAGAATGTCGAGATAGCGCCGCAGGGTGGTAGGCGACACCGCCAGATCCCGGGCCAGCGAGGCCAGGGAGAGGGGTGACCCCACCCGTTCGCGCAACAGCTCAAAAAACACGCGCATCGTGTTGATCTCCTGCAGCCTTGAGAACTCGAGCACGTCTTCGCGGATCAGGTCGGTGGCGTACTGCCGGCGCCAGCGCTGGGCGTCGTCTGCGAGTTCAGCCAGGCACGGTTCCGGAAAGCCGCCGCGCTCAATCAGGTGGAGGAGCGCCTCTTGGGGTGAGGCATCCGTGTGGTCACACCACTCACGCACGGAGATCGGGGCGAGATGCAGGTGGCGATAGCGCCCCGCCAGCGACTCCCCCGCTTGGCGGAAGGTGTCCATGCGGGCACTGCCGGTGACGAGCAAGGCCTGGGCCGGGGCCTTGGCGTCGATCACGCCCTTGAGCCAGGATTTCCACTTGGGCATCTTGTGGATCTCATCGAGCACCAGCAAGGTCGCCCCCGGATTCCACGACTGGCGCAGCAACACGGCCCGGTCCGCCGGCACATCCCAGTTGAGGTACTGGGCCCGCCCAAACCGCTCCATCAGCTGCCGGGCCAGGGTCGTTTTGCCAACTTGGCGGGCGCCAGTCAGCACCACGGTCTTACGGGCCAGATCGCGCAGCAGCTGGGGCTCCAGGTAACGGCCGATCCGACCAAACAGGGTCATATTGGCAAAAAGTCGCGACTTTTCATCATAGGGCTAACAGAAAGTCGCCAAGTTTTCGGCTACTGGGAGGAGGGGCCCCTTTGGGGTGACCCCTGTGATGGCATCGGAGGGGCCATCCATGGAGCCCTGAACAGGGTTCCCTCCAAACGCGGCTACCGAGGCCTAGCTGGGCCTTGTGCTCCAGCCCAGCCCTAACCCCCGGCCCTAACCCCTACCCCAAACACTGCCCCACCACTTCGCGGGTATTGGGGGACAGCTCGCTAGCGGCCAGCTGCTCTAGGGCTTCGGCCATGCGGGCGCTGCGCTGGCTGCCGTAGCTCTGCCAGCGGCTGAACACCTTGGCCAGGCGCGAGGCGGTGATCGGGTTGCGGCGATCGAGCTCGGCAATTTGACCGGCCAAGAAGCGGTAGCCAGACCCATCGATGGCATGGAACACCGGCGTATTGCCGGCCAGGCCGCCCAGCACTGCCCGCAGGGAATTGGGGGCGGCCGGATCAAAGCGGGCATGGGTCAGCAGGCGCCCGACCCGCTCCAGCCCGTCGGCGAAGGGAGCGGAGGCTTCGAGAGCAAACCAGGCATCGAGGATCACCGGGCGCTCCTGCCAGCGCTGATAGAAGGCGTCGATGGCTTGCTGACGCTCAGGAGTGGGCCGGTTCTGCAGGGCCCGCAGACCAGCGCGGGCCAGGGTCATCGATGGCCCTGCCACGGCCGCTGCCGCCTGCTGGCGGATGGCGCCATCGCCGGCGGCCGCCCGCCAGCTCCAGGCGGTGGCCGTGAGCTGGCGATCGCCATTACCGGCTGGCCAGGCCAGCTCCCATTGGGGGCGGCAGCGCTCGAGGCTGTGCTGCAGGGGCTCGGCCAGGGCGGCGCCGAAGCGGGCCTGCAATGCCAGCAGGGCGCCATGGAGGGCCGGCGGATCCGGTTCCGCAACGGCATCCTCGAGTTCGGCCAGGCCGGGCAGGGCCAGGAGCATGGCCCGGTTGGCATCGCACAGGGTGCCATCGGCCAGGATCTGCTCGAAGGCGGCCACCAGACCCTCCTCCAGCTCCTCGTTCACAGCTCCCGCCGCCCGCTCCAGCACCGCCTGGCGCAGCAGGCTCTGGCCGGCATCCCAGCGGGCAAAGGGATCGCTATCGCAGGCGAGCAGGTGCAGCAGTTCGGCCAGGGGGCGCTCGAGGCTGAGCCGCACCGGCGCCGAAAAGCCCCGCAACACCGACAGGGCCGGCGGGTGGCTGTGGGGCTCCAGCCCCTCCAGCTGGAACGTCTGTTCGGCCTGGTCAATCACCAGCAGGCGCGAGGCCTGGCCCCAGGCCGGATCCAGCTGGCTAGCGGCGGCCTGGGGGGCGGTTTCGCCGGCGAAGTGGACCGGCAGGGGCTGGCCCGCCTGGCCCACCAGGCCCAGCACCAAGGGGATTACTAGCGGTTGCTTATCGGCCTGGCCCGGGGTGGGGGAGTTGTGCTGGC
This sequence comes from Synechococcus sp. UW140, assembly GCA_945875915.1. GTDB lineage: Bacteria > Cyanobacteriota > Cyanobacteriia > PCC-6307 > Cyanobiaceae > BAIKAL-G1. The sequence goes on from CAMCMT010000027.1 coordinate 4,201, forward strand.
GCACGATTAGCCGCAGGCTGCCGGCCTCCCCATCCCAATGGCGTTCAATCTCAAGGTGCGGCGTACCGGCCTGGTGATACCAGCGGCGGAACTGGGCGAATGCGAAGGGGGCCTGCTGACCTGGCCCCGCCTCGTCTGCGCTGGCGGCATCCTCCATGGCCTGGAGGAAGTCATCGCAGGTGGCCGCCGTGCCGTCATGGCGCTGCACATAGAGGGTCATGCCGGCCATGAATCGATCGGGCCCGAGCAGGGTTTGCAGGGCCCGGATTACTTCCGCCCCCTTTTCATAGATGGTGGTGGTATAAAAGTTATCGATTGCCTCATACTGATTCGGCTGGATCGGGTGGGCCGTTGGGCCCGCATCTTCGCGGAACTGACTATTGCGCAAAAAAGACACATCCTCAATACGCTTGACGGCCGCCGAATGCAGATCGGCGGTGAAACAGGCGTCGCGAAATACCGTTAGTCCTTCTTTCAGCGAGAGCTGGAACCAGTCGCGGCAGGTGATGCGATTGCCGGTCCAGTTATGGAAATACTCGTGGGCGATCACACTTTCGATCCGCTCTAGTTCGCCATCGGTGGCGGTGGCGGCATCGGCGAGCACCAACTTTGAATTAAAAATATTGAGACTCTTGTTTTCCATGGCGCCCATGTTGAAGTGGCGCACGGCAACGATGTTGAATTCATCGAGGTCATATTCCAGCCCATACACCTGCTCATCCCAGGCCATCGAGCGTTTCAACGACGCCATCGCATGGGCGGTGTAGGCGCCATCGCCAGGCTCCACGTGGATGCGCAGGGCCACCTCGCGGCCACTGGCGGTGGTGAAGGAATCGCACACCTCCTCGAGCTGCCCCGCCACCAGGGCGAAGAGATAGGAGGGCTTGGGGAAGGGGTCGTCCCAGATGACGTAGTGGCGGCTCGGATCCTCCAGGGGGCCGGCGCCGATGCCATTGCCATTCGAGAGCAGCACGGGACAGCGCTCCCGGTCGGCCTCGATCCGCACCCGAAAGCGACTGAGCAGGTCGGGGCGATCGGGGTGGTAGGTGATGCGGCGGAAACCTTCGGCCTCACACTGGCTGGTCACCATGCCGTCGCTCACATAGAGACCTTCGAGGCTGCTGTTGGTCTCCGGCTGGATCCGTACCAGCGAATCGAGCTGGAAGGGTCGGAGCGGCGGCTCCAACAACACCAATCCGCCGGGCTCCAGCCGGTAGGCGCTAGGGGGAAGGGCGAGGCCATCGAGCCGCAGCTCCAGCAGTTCCAGCCCTTCTCCGCAGAGGCGCAGGGGCCCGGGGGGATCCAGCTCGGACGCCGGGTTGGGCTTGCACTGGAGGCTGGCCGCCACCAGGGAGTAGCCGTCAAAGATCTGCAGCGTCAGATCGGTGCGATCGAGCAGATAGGGAGCCGGGCTGTAATCGGCTAAACGAACCAGGGTCACGGCGCCAAAAAGTGATCACCCCAGTGTGTCGCGCCACCACCGCCCTCGAGGCAGGTTGCCCTGGAAACAAGTCCCAGGGCCCAAGGCCCTCCCAGCCGCCCAGCCCCCGTTAGGCCCCCAAGGGGGCCCGGCGCTCAGGGCTCCTTGGTGGCGGCGGGCTTGGTCCCAGCAGCGCCAGCGGCACCCTTGACCTTCATCAGATCGTTGACCTTCTTGGTGACCTCAGCAGGCACCTCTTTGGGGCAAATCTGAACCGCACCGAGCACGGCCGAATTAATCGAGCCCTTGCGCAGTTCTTCAATCGTGAGAGCCTTGGTGCCCACCTGCTGGATCACGCCACCATGCTGGCCCTGGATCACCTGGGCGATGGTTTCGCCGGCAATGGCCACGGCCTTGTCGAACTCAATCCCGGCACTGCGGGCAATGCAGACGTTGATGGCACCAATACGGGTGTAGAGGCCCATATCAGCCTCGGTGGCGGGAGCGGCCTGGGCCACGGCGGGCTGAACCAGAAGGGGCAGCAGCACCAGGGGGGCCACCAACAGGGCCCGAAGTCGGCCGTTGAAGAAGGGCACGCAAAAGGGAAAAAGCAGCCCTAATCCTGATGCACGGAGGCGAGTCCTGTCAGTCGGGGGAGGGCAGAAGGGAACCCGCACCCTCCAGGCGAATTTCATGGTGGTTTTCCACCAGATCCAATCGCCCGTCGTGCCAGGAGTAGATGGAGCGGCTCCGATGCCGGTCCTGGTCGATCAAACGCATGTGCTCAAGCACATCCCACTGCTTGTATCGGGATTCGAACACCAGCTCGTGCTCGTCCACCTGGCGAATCTGGGAGCGATGGGGCTCGCTGTCATGGAAGCCAGCGCTGCGCAGCAGCTGGTGGCCAGTTAGGACGCAATCCATGCTGCCCTCGCGGGTGTACTCGGGCTTGCTCTCATAGAAGCCATGGTCGGCCTCGGTCCACCAGCTGAAGTGATAGCGGGCGTCCTGGCCCGGCACTGGCCCATAGGCCTCCACCCGCAGCAACATGTCGAGCCGCAGCACCTCGTCATCGGGGAAGTAGTACTGCCGGCGCGAACGCCATAGGCCGAGATTGCGGTTGAACCAGCGTCGATGGGTGTTGTCCAGTTGGATGCGGCTGTCCGCTGGGCCATGGCGGGCATTAGACGGAGGGACCCGGCTGGCAGGGTCGCGGGTCTGGGTCAAAACGGTGGTTCCGGGCTACGGCTGATCACAGTCGTCATAGCCACTTCAGCGAAAGCTGCCCCAAAGCCATAGGGTGGCTACAGACTTGCCCCCTGCGCTCCGGTGCCAGCTGCAGGGGAACCGCACCCCCAATCCTTTCTCAGATCGAGTAAGCCCGACCGCAGGTCCGGTATCGATAGGCGGGCCTCCCTGGGGCCTGAGGAGACTCCGCGCGCCCTCGGCTTAAGGGACCAGGTCCAACGGGATGCCCCCCCGAGCCCACGGCGCCAGCTGCAACTGCTGCTGGTGGCAGCCCCCCGCCACCGGGCCACGCCAGACATCCGGGGGCTGGTGGACTTTCTCGAAAGCGAGGACTTCGGTTTTGACGTGAGCCTGGAGGTGGCCGATCCAGCCCAGCGGCCAGAACTCCTGGAACTGCATCGCCTCGTGGCCACGCCAGCCCTGGTCAAACTCTCGCCAGGGCCCAAGCAGGTGTTTGCCGGCAACACGGTGGCCCAGCAGCTGCGCAGCTGGCTGCCCCGTTGGCAGCAGATGGAGGTGGTGAGCGCCCTGGGCATGAGCCTGCGTCCGCCGGAAAGCGATGGCAGCCGCACCCAGCGGGACTTGCAACTGGAAGACCAGCTGCTGGTGCTGCGCCAGGAGAACGAAACCCTGATCGAGCGGCTGCAGGTGCAGGAGCGGCTGCTGCGCATGGTGGCCCATGAACTGCGCACGCCCTTAACGGCCGCCAAGCTCGCCCTGCAAAGTTTCAACCTCGGCCAGATCGACCAGAGCAAGGCCCGGGACGTACTCGGCCGGCGCCTGGAGGACATCCAGCAGCTCTCCGAGGACCTGCTCGAGGTCGGCACGACCCGCTGGGAGGCCCTCTTCAACCCCCAGCGCCTCAACCTGGGCGCCGTGGCCGCCGAAGCGATCCTGGAACTGGAAAAACTCTGGATCGGTCGGGGCCTGGAGTTGGTCACCGACATCCCCACCGACCTGCCCGACGTGTACGCCGACCAACGGCGCATGCGCCAAGTGGTGCTCAACCTGCTGGAGAACGCCCTCAAATTCACCCCCGACGGCGGCAGGGTGAATCTGACGATTCTGCATCGCACCAGCCAGTGGCTGCAGGTCAGCGTCTGCGATTCGGGCCCCGGCATCCCCCGGGACGAGCAAGATAGGATCTTCCAGGAACGGGTGCGCCTGCCCCAGACCTCAAAAACCACCTCGGGCTTCGGGGTGGGCCTGTCGGTCTGCCGCCGCATCTGCGATGTCCATGGCGGCCGCATCTGGGTGGTGTCAGAACCGGACGAGGGGGCCTGCTTTCACTTCACCGTCCCAGTCTGGGATGGCCAGAGCGTTTCTTGACGAAGGGCGGGTTCGCCCCGTAGTTTCAATAGATCGACCCCCGGGCAAGCCTTTGGCAACCTCCGGAGTTGTGGCCTCGCCCCCATCGTCTAGAGGCCTAGGACACCTCCCTTTCACGGAGGCGACAGGGGTTCGAATCCCCTTGGGGGTATGACAAATCCTTAAGTCTATTGACCAAAGGATTGAGTATTTTAAGCAGGCATTTTAACGCCTAATCGGCTATTTCTCAATCAGGGCCCTAGGCAGAAATCTTGGCGGGGTGGCCTAGGCCAGGGCAGCGCGTCGTCGGGCTTCGCGCTCGACGGCGAGCAGGTTGGCAGCCAGGTCATCGCGCAGACGCTGCTCAATCAGGCCAATCGGCATGCCTATGCAGCCCTGAACCGTGAGCTCATAGAGAAGGGATGTGGCGCCAGCTCGGTCGACTTGGAGCTGCCACAACCCTTCAAAACGACGGAAATCCCCCTTGCGCATCACAAAACTCAGCCGCCGCTCTTCGAGATGCTCGGTGAGCTCGAGTTCCACCTTGGCGCGGAACCGCAGGCCGATGAACTGCTGGGCCCCCTCCTGCTCCAATCCCACCACCGAACCCCGGCGCCAGAGCTGGCGGGAGTACAGCAGATTGGGGATAAATTGACTAAGATTGTTATAATCCGTAAGGACAGTCCAGATGCTGTCTGGCGCCAGGTTCAGCCTCAGTTGCACCGCTAGGCGTCGGCAACCCTGGGGCAGGCGTTCCATCTCCTGCTGAATCGCATCAAGACCCAGGAGCCCTGCAGGCACTGGTTCAACGAACTGAGCTGAAAGCTGCGCCAAGAACTGCCCGGTGCCGCCTGCGGCAAACATCTCCCTTCAACCTAACCGCAACGGCCAAAATCTGTGAGCCGGGTGGGCAGTCGCCGGGCCGGGTCCCCCTCGCCCCTGGCCAGCCAGCCCCAGGCCTGACTAGCCAGGGATTGGCGGTGCCTATGATCGCGCGTCTCCCGCACCACCCAGGCATCATGCGCGTCTCGACCGCTCCTGCCCGCCAGTCCGATACCCGCATGTTCAACCTGGTGGTTCAGGGCTCCGGAGCCGGTAGCCAACGCCGCTCTAAGCGTCAGATCAAGGTGGCCCATACCCGCCTCCAAGCCCTGATGCGTTCGATCACCCTCATGGGCGGCCGCATCCTGGAGGTGATCCCAGCCGCAGCCGATACCCAAACGCCTTCAGCCGCGGCCTCCATCGCCCCCCCATCGCCAGCCCCTGCCCCTGTGACCCCACCTGCCAGCCACGCCTCCGTTCCGGTCAACATCTACAAGCCGAAGGAGCCTTACCTCGGCACAGTGCTCGATAACTACAGCCTGCTGAGCGAGGGGGCCATCGGCCGGGTGAACCACATCACCTTTGACCTCTCGGAGGGCAATCTCCATTACGTCGAAGGCCAGAGCATCGGCATCATTCCCGATGGCGAAGATGCCAACGGCAAGCCCAACAAACTGCGCCTCTATTCGATCGCCAGCTCCCGCCACGGCGACAACCTGGAGGACAATACCGTGTCCCTCTGCGTGCGCCAGCTCCAGTACGAAAAAGACGGCGAAACCATTAACGGGGTTTGCTCCACCTTCCTCTGCGACATCAAGCCTGGCTCCAAGGTGAAAATCACCGGACCGGTGGGCAAGGAGATGCTGCTGCCGGCCGACGAGGAGGCCAACGTGATCATGCTGGCCACCGGTACCGGCATCGCGCCGATGCGCGCCTACCTGCGTCGCATGTTTGAGCCGGGAGAACGGGCCAACAACCCCGACTACGCCTTCCGCGGTAAGGCCTGGCTGTTCATGGGCGTGCCCAAAACCCCCAACCTCCTCTACGAAGACGACCTCCAGCGCTACTTGAGCGAGTACCCCGACAATTTCCGCTACACCACGGCGATCAGCCGCGAGCAGGAAAACAGCAAGGGCGGCCGCATGTACATCCAGGACCGGGTGCTTGAGCACGCCGATGAAATCTTCGCCCTGATTGAAGATCCCAAAACCCACGTTTACATGTGTGGTCTCAAAGGCATGGAGCCGGGCATCGACGAAGCCATGGCCGCCGCGGCCGCTGCCAAGGGGCTCGATTGGTCCACCCTGCGGCCCCAGCTCAAGAAAGCCGACCGCTGGCACGTGGAAACCTATTGAAGTCAGGTTCCCAAGACCCCAGGCCCGCCCAACGGCGGGCTTTTTTGTTGGCAGGCGGGTCCATAGGCCGATCCGAGAACCCTCACAGAGGGCCAAGAGCGGGCCCTCGGAGCAGCCAGAGCCCGTTCCAGCCGTTAAACCAGGGAGGACAGCCACCCTCCCATGAACGCCATCCTCACCAATCCCCTGCGGGTGGGGCTTCGCCAGGAGCGGGTGATCTCGCCCCAGTGCATCGTCATCTTTGGCGCCAGCGGCGACCTCACCCACCGCAAGCTGATCCCGGCCCTGTTTGAACTGTTCCGCCAGCGGCGCCTGCCCAGTGAGTTCGCGGTGCTCGGTTGCGCCCGCCGGCCCTGGAGCGATGGGGAATTCCGCAGCCGCATGGCCGAGGCCATGGCCGAGGAGGTGCGCAACCACCAGATCGCCTGGGATCAATTTGCGAGCTGCCTCTTCTATGAGCCCGTGGATCTGGAGCAACCCGAGCACGTGGTGCGCCTCGGCCAGCGGCTCGAGGGGATCGACCGGCTCAAGGCCACCCGGGGCAACCGCACCTTCTACATGTCGGTGTCACCGGCCTTCTACGGCAGCGGCTGCCGCTCCCTGGCCGCCGCCGGCCTGCTGGCCGACCCCAGCCGCAGCCGGGTGGTGATCGAAAAGCCCTTCGGCCGCGACTACGGCAGCGCCCAGCAGCTCAACAAGGTGGTGGGCGCCTGCGCCCAGGAAAGCCAGATCTTCCGCATTGACCACTACCTGGGCAAGGAAACGGTTCAGAACATCCTGGTGTTGCGCTTTGCCAATGCCATCTTCGAGCCGATCTGGAACCGCAACTACATCGCCAGCGTTCAGATCACCGCAGCCGAAACCGTTGGGGTGGAGGAGCGGGCTGGCTACTACGAAACCTCCGGGGCCCTGCGGGACATGGTGCAGAACCACCTCACCCAGATGCTGGCCCTCACCACCATGGAGGCGCCGGGCCGTTTCGATCCCGAGGCGATCCGCAACGAGAAGGCCAAGGTGCTCCAAGCCGCCCGCCTGGCCGATGAACAGGAGCCCTGGAATTGCTGCGTGCGCGGCCAGTACAGCAGCGGTGGCAGCCAGGCCAGGCCCCTGAGCGGCTACCGGCAGGAACCGGGGGTGAACACCAACAGCACCACCGAGACCTACGTGGCGATGAAGCTCTTTATTAATAATTGGCGCTGGCAGGGGGTGCCCTTCTACCTGCGCACCGGTAAGCGCCTGCCCAAGCGCATGAGCGAGGTGGTGCTCACCTTCCGGGAGGCGCCCGTGCACCTCTTTGATGCGGCCGGCGGCAGCCCCACCGCCAACCAGCTGATCCTGCGCATCCAACCCGACGAAGGCGCCGGCTTCATGTTTGAGGTGAAGGCGCCTGGCTCCGGCATGCGCAGCCGTCCGGTGGACATGCACTTCTCCTACGACGAATCCTTCGGCGAACCCAGCGATGAGGGCTATGTGCGCCTGCTGGCGGACGCCATGCTCGGCGATCCCACCCTGTTCACCCGCAGCGATGAGGTGGAAGCGGCCTGGCGCCTCTACACGCCCTTGCTGGAACTGATTGAGGACAGTCCCTGGCAGCTGCCGATCCATCCCTACGAATCGGGCACCTGGGGCCCCGGCGCCTCCGACAGCCTGCTGGCCAATGACGGCCTGATGTGGCGCCGACCCTGAGCGGCCTGCCCTGATCCGGCCCGATCTCGAATCCGTTCCACCTCCGACTCCGTTCACCCCCTAGCCCTGCCATGGCCCCCCAGCTCACCCTTCAGGCTCCCCTGGGACTGCCCCCCAGCGAGGTGGCCCCCTACCTGAGCCAGCTCTGGAGCCAGGGCCTACAGGGCGCCAGCGGCGCGGCCACCTTCACCCTGGTGGTGTGGGAGCCGGCCTGGCTGGAGCAGCACCTGATCCGCACCGGCCGGGGCGATGGCCCGATCACCGGCCTGGTGAGTGAGGAGCGACTGGAGGCCGCCCGGCTGGCGGTGAGCGAGTGCGGCCTGCCCTTCTCCACGGCACCGATGGCCCCCGATTTGGCCTGGACCCTGGGCCAGCTGGGCGGCGATCACCAGGCCCAGGACCTGCGCGGCCAATTCGTCAGTGGCGCCATCAGCGCCCTAATGCCGCGGCGCCTGATCACCCTGGCCGCCACCCTCGCCGCTGACCACCCCCTCGAAACCATGGTGGCGGCCTATTGCCCCCTGCCCGAGGAGGGCGGCACCGGCGGGGCCTGCGGCGATGTGGTGGTGCTCCGGGGCGGCATGGGGGCCCTGCGCCAGGGCCTGGGCCTGATATCTCCCCTCGTGGGTGATGAGATGCCCTGCTGGGTCTGGTGGAACGGCTCCCTCGATGAGGCCCCCGAAATGCTGGACGCCCTGGCACCGATCCCCCGGCGCCTGATGGTGGACAGCTCGTTGGGCACCCCAAGGCGCTGCCTCGACCTGTTGGTGGAGCGGATCGGCGCTGGCCAGGCCGTGAACGACCTCAACTGGCTGCGGCTGCGCAGCTGGCGCGAATCCCTGGCCATGGTCTTCGACCCCCCCAGCCGCCGCGATGCCCTCAACCACGTGGTGCAGCTTGACATCGATGTGGAGGGCAACCACCCGGTGAAGGGGCTGCTGCTGGCTGCCTGGATTGCCGACAGGCTTGGCTGGCACCTGGAGAACAGCTTCGTGGTACCCACGGGCGAAGCCAGCGGCGATGGTTTTGGGGCCGAATTCACGCGCAGCGATGGCGAGACCGTGCACTTCCGGCTGATGCCGGTGCCGGTGGGCGTCCCCAAGGCCCACCCCGGCGCCCTGGTGGGCCTGCGCCTGATCTGCTCCTCCGGGGAGCAGCCACCCCTCTGTGTGATCCTCTGCTCCGAATCGGGCGGCTGCATGCGGCTCGAATCCGGCGGTATGGCCAGCATGGAACTGGTCGAGGAGGTGGTGGCCCTGCCAAACGAAAGCGAAGAGATGGAGGTGGCCCGCCTTCTCGGTGGCGGCCATGACACCACCAACCCCCTGCTGGCCGCCGCCGTGCCCCTGGCTGCCAAGCTGCTTGCCCCGTAACCCCCCAAGCCCGCCAATGCGGGCCCTTGAGCCGATGGCCTGGCGGAACCGATGGCCTGCCTGATCGCTGCCCCCTGCAGCGGCAGCGGCAAAACCTTGGTCAGCCTGGCACTCAGCGCCCTGGTGCGCCGGAGGGGCCAGACCATTCAGACCTTCAAGGTAGGGCCTGATTACCTCGACCCCCAGCTGCTGGCCCGGGTCAGCGGCAGGCCCTGCCGCAACCTCGATCCCCTGCTTTGCGGCGAGGCCTGGGTACGGCGCAGCTTCTTGGGCTTCGGCAGCCAGGCCGACCGCTGCCTGGTGGAGGGGGTGATGGGGCTGTTCGATGGCCGCGGCTCCAGCGCCGAAGGCAGTTCGGCGGCCGTGGCCCAGCAGCTGGACTTGCCGATCGTGCTGGTGGTGGAGGCCAGTCGCCAGGCGGGTTCCCTCGCCGCCCTGGTGCGGGGCTTCCGCGACCATGACCCCGGCCTGACCATCGCCGGGGTGGTGCTCAATGGTGTCGGCAGCGAGCGACACCGGGCCCTCCTCCGCGAAGCCCTGGCGGCGATTGCCATGCCCCTGCTGGGGGTGCTGCCCCGCCACGACAGCCTGGAGTTGCCCTCCCGCCACCTGGGGCTGGTGCCCCCGGGCGAACTTGCCGATCTGGAGCAACGCCAGGGCGAGTGGGCTGCCCTTGGCGAACGGCACCTGGACCTGGAGCAGCTTTGGCCCCTGCTGGGCCCACCCCAAGCCCCCGCCGATGGCCTGGCCCCGATCACCTGGCTGCGCCAGCAGGGCGCAGGTGCGGCCCCAGTCGAGGCCGGGGCCGGGACCGGGACCGGGACCGGGGACGCTAGCCCTGCTAAATCGGCCCCGGCCGGCGCTCCCCTGCCCATCGCGATTGCCAGCGACCAGGCCTTCCACTTTCGCTATCCCGAGGCAGCCGAACTACTAGATGCCGAGGGGCTGGCGGTGCAACCCTGGTCCCCCCTAGCCGATGAGCCCCTGCCTGCGGGCTGCCGGGCCCTGGTGCTGCCAGGTGGCTACCCGGAACTGCATGGGGCCCAACTGGCCCACAGCCAGCGCAGCCTGGGGGAGCTGCGCCGGGCTGCCGCCGGGGGCCTGCCGATCTACGCGGAATGCGGTGGCCTGCTTCTCCTCGGCCAGGAGCTGGTCGATCCGGCCGGCCAGGCCCATACTTTGGCCGGGATCCTGCCCTTCCGGGCCCGGCGCGGCAGCCTCAGCCTGGGCTACCGCCAGACGATCGCCCAAGGGGACGGGCTGGTGGTGCGCCGGGGTGAGACCTGGCAAGGGCATGAGTTCCATCGCTGGCAGCTGGAGCCCCTAGGCAGCGGCGCCGAGGCGAACTGGCCCCAGGAGCCCTTGTCACAACCTGCAACAGCCTTGTGCGGGTCCCAGCCCCTGTGGCAGCTTGACGGCTGGGGGCATCCCGCGAGGATCGAAGGATGGAGCACAGCGACTCTGCACGCCAGCTGGCTACACCTTCATTGGGCTGGATGTTCGATGATCCCTCGCCGGCTGCGCAACGCAGCCGCGCAAGCCTCAGCCGCGACTGGCACCACGTGGAGCGGGGCGAACCCCGCGCGCCCACCGTCATCGAGCGCTGGAGCCTGACGGTGCGGGGCCAGGTGCAGGGGGTGGGCTACCGGGCCGCCTGTAACCGCCGGGCCCGGGAATTGGGCTTGAGCGGCTGGGTGCGCAACTGCCCCGACGGCTCGGTGGCCATCGAGGCGGAAGGGCCGATCAACCCACTCAACGAACTGCGCCTCTGGTGCGAGAGGGGTCCCTGTGGGGCCCAGGTGCTTGGGGTGACCTCCAGCCTGCTCTCCCCCTGCCGGGATGATTGGTTCGAAGTGCGCCACTGAGCCCCCGCCCCCCCGGCTCAGGGGCCTAATCAACCACCGCTAGCCAACCTCCTATGGACACCCCTGAACTCTGGCTGCTGCGCCATGGGGCGACCGCATGGTCCCGCAATGGCCGCCATACCGGCAGCACCGACCTTCCCCTCTTGCCGGAGGGGGACGAGCAGGCCCGCCTCCTGGCCCCGGCCCTGGTCGGTCGGCCCTTTGCCGCCGTGCTGACCAGCCCGTTGCAGCGGGCCCGCCGTACCTGCGACCTGGCCGGGCTCGGAGCCCAGGCCAGTCCCTGCGCGGACCTACGCGAGTGGGATTACGGCGCTTACGAAGGCCTCACCACCGCCGAAATCCGCCAAACGGTGCCGGCCTGGACGGTCTGGAGCCACGGCTGCCCCCAGGGGGACACGGCCGAAACCGTGCAAGCCCGTTGCGACGCAATGATTGGCCAGGCCCTGGCAGCGGCCGGCGACCGGGGGGCCGTGGCCCTGTTTGCCCATGGCCACATCCTGCGGGCCCTGGCCGCCACCTGGCTGGGCCTGGGCGCCAGCGGCGGGCGCCTGCTGGCCCTAGGCACCGCCACGATCAGCGTGCTCGGCTATGAGCGTGAGACCCGGGTGATCCAGCACTGGAATAGCCCCGCCAGCGGCTGGCGGACCGGCGATTAGCGGGCCGGCAGTGGGGCCGAACCAGCCGCTTGCTTAGAACCCTTGACAACCCCTGATCGAACCAAGTCCGGACCATGACCTCCGTTGCAACCCTCGGGGCCGAACTGGTCGCCTACGCCGCTGCCGTCAGCCTTAGTCCGATCCACATCGGCCTGCTGCTGTTGATGTTGCTGGGCCCCAGCCCGATCCAGCGGGGCAGCTGGTTCGTGCTCAGTTGGATGGTCACCATTGGCGGGGTGGTGGTTGTGTTGCTCACCGTGGGCCACAGCCTGCTGCTGACCATGGACCAGGGCAGCGCCCACCGCACCGGGCTTGACCTGCTGGCCGCCGGGGCGCTCCTCGCCCTGGGGATTAAGGAACTGCTCGAACGGCGACAGGAGGGGGACGAACCGCCCGGTTGGACACGCCAGTTGAATCGCTTCAGCGCCTTGCCCCTACCCCTGCTGATTGCCGCGGGAGTCGGCATCGAACTGGCCAGCCCCGATGACCTGTTCCTGTTCGCCAAAAGCGCTGGAGCGATCCTGGCCGCCGGCCTGGGCACCCGTGGGGAATTGGCCTGGGCGGCGGGCTTCACCCTGGTGGCCAGCCTGGCCCTGCTCCTGCCCCTCGGGGCCGTGGTGATCCGCCGCGACCGGGTGCTACCCCTGCTCGAAGGCGGCAAGCAACTGCTGTTTGCCCGGGGCGACCTCCTGGTGGGCCTGCTCAGCCTGGCCCTGGCCACCTACCTGGGCTGGGAGGGAATTGCCGGCCTGCGGGCCGCCTAACAGACAGCCGCAAGGGCCCATCCCAAGCCTTGGCAGGCAGGCGCCACCAGCGCGCTAGCCGCGGGAGGTGGTCCAATCTTGAAACCAGCCCCGCCGGGACAACCAGGCGACCATCGCCGCCGAAATGATGGCCATGAACAGGATGCAGAGGGGATAGCCGTAGGACCACTTCAACTCCGGCATATCAACAAAATTCATGCCGTAAATACCCGCCAAAAAGGTGAGGGGAGCAAAGACCACCGAAATAATCGTCAGCGTCTTCATCACCTGGTTCATGCGGTTGCCAACGCTTGCCATGTAGGCCTGGGTGACGGCATCACACTGTTGGCGCAGCCACTCACTTACTTCGAAAAGCTGGTTGAGATGCTGCTCGATATCCTGATAACGCTCCGCCGACTCAGGCGATAAATCCGCCTGGTTTTGACGTATAAACAAGCGGATCTGGCTCAGCAAAGGCCAAAGCTGACGGCGCACATGGCGCAAGTTGGAATGGATCTGAAAGGCTTTGGTTAACAGCTTGGGCTTGGGCGAACGCAACACCGATTCCTCCAAATCATCCAGCCGGTCCGACATCACCTCAAGCAGGGGGAAGTACTGGTGGAGAATCTCTTCAAAAAGGACATGAAGCATATCATCCAAATCATCAGCATTGGCAGCCGGCATCTTATTTTGCAGCCACACAGCTAACTTGCCATAGGCCTCCTGCCGATCAAACTCCTCTACGGAAAGCAACAGGTTGGCGCGCATATAAAAACCGGCCTGCTCGCTAATCAAATGGGAGGGATCGCGACTGCACCCCAAGCGGTGCAAGCACACGATCAAGCCATCCAAATACTCCTGAAGTTGGGGAGCCTGGGGGGTCTCCAGCAAGGCGGGATGGACAACATCTGGCACCTCCAAAATAGTCAATAGCCGCTTCAATTCACCCAGATCAGAGAGCCCCGTCATGCGAACCCATAGGGGATTGCCCGTGGCCTGAATCAGGGCCAAACCACTTGCCTTCACCCGCTCGTGAACAACCACGCCCTCCGGGCTAATCTCCACAACCGAACAACGGGTTGGCGCCAGGCCACCCTGGACATAGAGGGCAACTGGCAAGTTACCCGGTCGACTTTCCAGTCGACGTGACGTAAAGGTGCCTGGAAAGGCCTGGAGCTCCTTTTTCGTGATCACTGGTTCAAGGGAGAACGGTGGCATTGGCAACAGCAGGTGATGCTTTACCTAGCCGCCTTGGCGGATAGCCCATGCTGGCCATGCTGGGGACCCTTTGCAATGGGGACAATCTCGATTGTTTAGCCATGGCAAGCCATCGCCCCGATGGCTTGCCCCCCTGGGCTGGCTTAGTCGCCTAGCAGGGCGCGGACGCTCCAGTTCATGGCAAAGGACTCCTTCAACCCGGCCACAAACGCCCCGTGATCCTCGAGGCCTTGCCAGTCGGCAATCGAGCCAGCCAGCTCCCTACAGGTGCCCAGGTGGCTGACGGCCTGGCGATAGCGTTTGGCGCCCCCCAGCCAGAGGGCTTCCACCAGGAGCTGCCGGTAGAGCCGGGTGGCCGCCAAGGGGTAGGGAGCACTGAGGCGCTCAGCGGCGGCAGCCAAGGCAGCCTGGTCTTCCCCATGCCAGCTGTCCTGGTCCCAGTGGTGGAGCACATAGGTGGAGGCCCGGGGCAGGGCCGGCCAGGCCACCAGGAACGTAAGGGCCTCGATCGGATTGGGGTGACGCTCCACCAGGGCAAAGGCCTGCTCCTCAGCGTCCCCGTCCTCAAAAGCGGGCAGGCCCTGCAAATAGGCGCGCAGATAGGGGATCGAGAGGGTGCGCTCGAAGGCTTGCCAACGCAGCTTCTGGGCCTCGTCACTGCGGCCAAGGGCGTCCAGCGTGGCGATGCGGCACTCGGTCCAACGGGGGGCCGTCCATGCCTGGGCGGCCTGGACGGCCTGGTCGAGGATCGCCAGGGCCTCCGCCGCCCGGCCTGCGGCCAGGAAGCGGTCGGCCACGGCGGCGGCCCCATCGGGCCATTGCAGCTGCTGGGCCGGCACCCGGGCCAGGTAGGCATCGAGGTCGCCGCGGGCTTCGGCGATCTGGAGCATCACCCGCTGGCCATCGACCAAGCCCTGCTGCAGGACCATCACTTCCAGCCGGGCCAGCCCCGGCTCCCCCAGGGCCGCGGCCACGGCGGGGAGGAGCCCATCGAACTGGCCGTAGTCGTTGGCAGCCAACAGCTCAAACAGCTGGTCGGCGAGGCTGAGCGGGTTGGCCCGGGCGGCGGCCGCCAGGGGCCCCAGGTCGGCACCGGCGGCCCGGAATAGGTCGGCCAGGGTGCCGCTGCCATCGGAGCTGCGGGCCAGCACCCCATCGGCCAAATCGAGGAAGCGCCAAAGCAGCTCAAGGGCGATCGCCGCATCCGCCGCCGCAATCGGCCCGATGATCGCCCGGTGCTGGGCCTGGAGGTCGCTGGCCAGGGTTTTGCGTTTGCGCCAATCGATAGGGGTGCCCGAGCGGGCGATGCTGGCCAGCCGTTTGCGCACCTCCTGGGCGGCCTCCTCCACACTGCTGCCGGCGGCCAGGGCCAGGCGCAGCTGGCGCTTGGCCGCCCCATTGCCGTTGCTGAGCTCCAGCAGCAACTCCGCCAAGCGGGCGGCACCGAGGGCCTCCAGGTTCTTGGCGTTGAGGGTGAGCTTGCTGGCCATGGGCTAGCAGGGTTTAAAGGCTGACGCCCTCGAGCAGGGGAGCGGCGGCCAGCAGCACCAGGCTGCGGCTGTCCACCACGCTGGCCGGCTCGGACCAGGGCTGGGGCTGGCTGGGTAAATCGTCCCCGGCAGGCAGGGCCGTGTTGATCACCGCCAGCCAGCCTGGGGTGCGGTTGGGCAACTCAAAGTGCATGGCCTGGTGATAGGCGTTCATGCCACACCAGAGCAGGGGCCCGCTGCGGTCATTGCTGAGGCACCAGGCCAGGCTGTGGGACCAACTGGCCCAATCGGGCCGGTTGAGCTGGACCCCATGCCATTCCAGCCGCAGCTGGCCCGGTTCCAGGCGCCATAGGGGACTGGCGATGCTGTGGGGCAGGGGGGGATTGATCAGGGCAGCCAGGTGTTGGCGGAGCTGCAGCAGCCGTTGCAAAAACAGCCGCAGGGCCAAATCGCCGCCATCCGGTTGCCAATGCATCCAGCCGATCGGGCTGTTTTGGCACCAGGCATTGTTATTGCCCCCCTGGCTGCGGCGCACCTCATCGCCCATTAGCAGCATCGGCACCCCGGGGGCCAACAGCAGGGTGGCGAGCAAGTTGCGCAGCTGGCGGTCGCGCATCCCATTGATCAAGGGATCACTCGTGGGGCCTTCCACCCCATGGTTCCAACTGTTGTTGTGGTTATCGCCATCGCGGTTGTCCTCGCCGTTGGCCAGGTTGTGCTTTCTGTTGAAGCTGACCAGATCGGCCAGGGTGAAGCCGTCGTGGGCGGTGAGGAAGTTAATCGTGCGGCCCACCGGCGCCGGCTGGTTGCCAAATAGGTCGGGGCTGCCAGCCAGCCGCTGGGCCAGGGTCCAGCTGCTGCCCTCATCGCCCTTCCAGAAGCGGCGCAGGTCATCGCGGAAGCGGCCGTTCCAGCTGGCAACCCGCCGGGCGGGGAAGTCGTCGAGGCGGTACAGGCCGCCGCAATCCCAGGGTTCACTCACCAGTTTGAGGTCGCTCAGCTCCGGATCGGCCTCGATCTCCTCGAACAGGGGCGGCTGATCGAGGGGCTCGAGTTGCTCGCCGCGGCTGAGGGCGATGCCGAGGTCGAAGCGGAAGCCATCCACCCCCAGTTCCAGGGCCCAGCACCGCATCGATTCGAGAATTAATCGCCGCACCAGGGGCCGGTTGGCGGCAATCGAATTGCCGCAGCCGCTGACATCGAGGTAGTCGCCGCGAACGTTTTGGTGGTAGTAGAGGTGATCGCCGAAGCCGCGCCAGCTCAGGGTGGGGCCGGCCTTGCTGCCCTCGGTGGTGTGGTTGTAGACCACATCCACTAACACCTCGAGGCCCTGCTGGTGGCAGGCCTGCACCAGGGCCCGCACCTGGTGGCGAATCTCGAGGGGATCGCTGCCCTGCTGGTAGCCGTGGTGGGGCGCCATCCAGCTGAGCGGGCTGTAGCCCCAGTAGTTCTGGCGGCCGTGGGGGGCGTCGTGGGGGTCGAAGGCCATCACCGGCAGCAGCTCCACCGTGGTGACCCCCAGGTCGCGCAGGTAGGGCAGGGCCTCGATCAGGCCCAGGTAGGTGCCTTGACGCTCCGGGCTAATCGGCGAGCCGGCGCCGCGGCTGAAGCCGCCGAGATGCAATTCATAAATGACGCTGCGCTGCCAGCTGTGACGGGGCCGGGGAAAGTCGTGAAAATTGAAGCGGTCCCGTTCGGTCACCACCCCCTTGAGGCAGGAGGCCGTATTCGGGGCCGCCCCCACCCCATCCTCGCGCCGGTAGACCTCCCAGCCCGTGATCGCCCGGGCGCAGGGGTCGAGTAGCACCTTGGAAGGATTGAAGCCGTGGCGCCCGGGCTGCAGCGGGCCAAACACCCGGTAGGCATAGCAACAGCCAAGGCCGACGCCCTCCACTTCCCCATGCCAGTGGTCGCCAGAGCGATGCAGCTGGGGATCGAGGGCGATCACCTGGAACGGTTCCGCTGCCTGGCCATCGGCGAAGAGCAGCAGCTCCACCCGGGTCGCCAACGGCGCTACCACCGAAAAGTTGACGCCAGTGGCGGTGGTGGCGGCCCCTAGGGGCCAGGGCTGTCCGCTACGGATCCTTGCCAAGGCAGCGGACTGAACTGGGCCCAAGCTAGGCCGATGCCTGGGCCTGATCCAGGCTTGAACGGGATCATGCCCATGCCAAAACAGAGCGACGCAGCACGGGCTGAAGGGGGAGCCGAAGGGGGGTCGGCAGCTGAGCTTGATCGGGAGATCCCTGGAATCGACCCTGGATCCCAATCAGGGGCCCCCTCAAGCTCGCAAGTGCGACCCTTCGGGACAAGCAGCGAGCCTGCGGAGGCGGGCCGGCCGCCCCAGCCGGTGCAGACCGGCCTCTGGGCCTTCGCCCCCAACCGGGACTGCCTGGGCGGCACGGCCTGGTGGCTGGAGCATGGAGACAGCGCCTTGCTCGTCGATTGCCCGGCCTTCACCGCCGCCAACCTGGCCTTCCTGCGCGGGCGCCCGCCCGGACGGCTGCTGTTAACCAGCCGCGAAGGCCACGGCCGCACCCGCCGATTCCAGGAGGCCCTGGGCTGGCCCGTGCTGGTGCAGGAGCAGGAGGCCTACCTGCTGCCGGGGGTGAAACAGCTGCAGACCTTTGGCGATGAATTGGCCCTTTCGCCCGACTTGCGCCTGCTCTGGACCCCCGGTCCCACCCCCGGATCCTGCGTATTTCATGCCGGCGGTGCGGTGGATGTGCTCTTTTGCGGCCGGCTACTGAGCCCCACCGGCCCGGGGGCAGCCGCGCCCCTGCCGACGGCCCGCAGTTTCCACTGGGGCCGTTGGCAGCGCAGCCTCAAAAAGCTAAAAGCCTGGCTGCCACAGGGATCTCCCCGCTGGATTGCCAGTGGCGCCGGCCTGGGTGCCCTCGCCGGCGAGAAGTTGCTCGGCCCGGGCCGGCCCCTGCTGGACGGGCACGAATGAGTCGAATTGACGATGGTTCAGGCTAAAAGCAAGCTGGCGCTTGCCTTCTCGGGTTGCCGCATCTGGCGACTCCCCATACGATTGTCCCGCTGACTCCAGTGCCTGTCGGGCTTTCCGATTCGCCTGACTCCCGCTGAACCCAGAAAACTCCTTTCCGATGAACAAAGCTGACCTCGTCAACCTCGTGGCTGCCCGCACCGAGCTGACCAAGACCGAAGTGGCCCAAGTGGTCGACACCCTGATCGACACGATCATTGATTCCGTGGTCGACGGAAAAAAAGTCTCGATCCTGGGCTTCGGCTCCTTCGAACCCCGCGACCGCTCAGCCCGCCAGGGTCTGAACCCCAAGACCGGCGAAAAGATCAAGATCGAAGCCAAGCGCGTGCCCGCCTTCACCGCCGGCAAGCTGTTCAAGGACAAGGTCCAAGGCTGATCGGTCCAGGGCAAATCAACCCTGGCCAGGGCTTGGTCAGCTCGCCTTGAACAATCCCACCCGGCCCCTGCCGGACCATCTGGTCAGAGTTTTTGAAGCGGGCCTACGGCGGCGAGACCAGGGGCCCGTTGGTCGGTATGCCCCCTCTCCGACAGGGCCCCTCCATCGCGGCAACCTCAGCACCGCCCTGCTGTCCTGGCTTGTCACCCGCCTGCAGGGGGGTGAGTGGCTGCTCCGCATCGACGACCTCGATCGTCCCCGAAACCGGCCAGGGGCGGCCGAGGCCATTTTGACTGACTTGGACTGGCTGGGGCTCCGCTGGGACGGAGCACCGCTGCTCCAAAGCCAGCGCCGCGGCCTATATGCCAGCACCCTCTCCTGGTTACGGCGCAGCGGCGCCCTCTACCCCTGCCGTTGCAGCCGCCGACTTTTGGCCGACATCTCGGCCCCCCACGGCGCCTTTGCGGTGTATCCCGGCACCTGTATTGGACTGGATGCGGCCTGGGGGCCCATCGGCGGGCGCCTACCCAGCTGGCGCCTGCGCCTGCCGCCAGGCCACCTGCGCTGGCAGGACCAGCTAGCGGCAGCCGGGGACCTGGATGGCCCCAGCCAGGTGGGCGATGTGGTGGTACGCCGGGCCGATGGCCTGGTGGCTTATCACCTGGCCACCGCCGTCGATGAGCTCAGCCTGGGCATCAGTGATGTAGTTCGGGGCCATGACCTCTGGCCGGCTACGGCGGCCCAAGTGGCCGTGATGGCGGTCCTTGGTGCCGCCCCCCCGGCCTACTGGCATGGGCCCCTCCTGCTCGATGGCAGCGGCCAGCGCCTGGCCAAGCGCAGCAGTGCCGAAGGCTTATTGGCCCTTAGGGCGCAGGGACTCGATGGGCCGGCCGTGGTGGGGTTGCTGGCGGCGGAATTGGATCTCGTACCCCGGGGCAGCCGAATTAGTGCGGCCGAATTGCTGGCAGAGCTCCAGAGTCCGCCCTTGGGAAATAAGTCATTAACAATTCAAGCGCCCCTGCAGCGGCTTGTGGCGGCCCAGCTGGCGGCCCCACTAGGGCCACCGCAGACTTAAGGAAAACTGCAGATTCACGAAACCGAAAATCAGCCACAGTGATGTGACAGCGAATCAACACAAACCATGCCCTTACTTCCTACTCCCTGCCAACCAGGTGGACAGACGGCCCTAGCCCTGCTGCCCAAGCCCGTGGTGGCCCCCCCAGAAGGCAGCCCCAACCAGCCCTTGCCAGCTGCCGCCGCTACCGGTTCGCGCAAATGCCAAAGCTGCGGCGGCAGTGGGGTGCTGAGGCTGAATGCCCTGCGCTTTCGCACCTGCCTCGATTGCGCCGGCCAGGGCATGCTGCCGGTGGTGCCCGCCGCTAGCTCCTTTGAGCCCCAACCCCAATTGGGCCCGGCCCTTGACGAGCTGATGGCCAGCACCCGGACGGGTCAGCCCAGGCTTCCAGTAGAGGGGCTATTCCAGGATCTGCCCAACTGACGAAGCCATCAGCCTGGCTTCAAAATCAACTGGATTTGAAAAATCAGCCTGGCTAGGAAACAACCAATCTCTGGCGCTGAAACGCTTGCGGATCAGCCTTTCTGGCGCTTTTGGCGCCAGATGAAGAATCCGGCTGTGGCCACCACCACCGCCAAGGGCGCCGCCGTGAGCAGCAGCAGGATTACGGCAGTCCAATCGGTGTACATCACGGCGGTCGCGTAGGCACCGACCATCATTTCAGGATCCCCGTCCTTTCCGCCATGGCCGCCGTTCAAATGGGCAGCAATCTTCAGAAGCGGGCCAGCGAGCCAGGCCCATGGGCGGCTGCCTACACGCTTCGCTCGAGCGGGCTTGGCAGGCGCCTGGCCCTCAGCATCGCTCTTGTGAACTTGGCTCTGGGCCTGGCGCCAGCCCCGACCCCGGTGCGGTCCGATGTGGTGTTCCAGAACTGCGTTCCGGTGGCCGGTGGCGGTGTCACCTGTGACACCCGCCCCGAGGGCAACACCTTGATGAACGACGAAGCCGCCCGCTACGGCCTCTTCGACCAGGCCAGTCCCGGCTGGGATGAATTCGAGCCCTACCAGGGCTACGACGACATGTTTGGCGGCAACGAAACCTGAGGCCAGGCCCCATGGCGGGCTGCTTCAGCGCGGTGACGCCCGATGATCCGGCCGCGGGCAGAGCTCCTCAAGGGCGCTGGGCCTATCCGCCGCTGGGATCGGGCAAGGGCAGGGTGGGGACCACGTCCAACATCGCCAGCTGATCGCCAGAGAAGATCTGGGTGGGCCCCAAACGATGGCCGGCCTTGGCGTTAGGCCAGGCAGGAAACAACTGGTCGGGAATGGGGCCGGCAAAGGAACGGAAAAGCCCAGCCCCAGGGACTGACGACCGGGAAGAAACCCAGGATGGGATAATCAGTGTCCACCACCTGAATGGTGGCAAAGGGAACTGGGGCCGCCACACCCGTGGCGGGATCGGCCTTGGTGAGCCCCTTGAGCTGCTCCGTGGCCAGGCCGCTAAGGGCCCCCAAATGGCCAGCTATACTCTCAAAAAAATTGAGATGTTCTGGTCTCACCAATGCCCTTTTGCCACCAAGTCCCGCGCTGTTTGAGTGCATGGCGAACGGCTCCCGGCAGGACTACCAGCCAGCCCGATCCCCCAAAAGGAGACTGGATTGGAGCTGGATTAAAGTCAGGCCAGGTTGAAAGATCCCTACCAATACGTTGATAGATTACTGACATGAGGGCACGAACGGGACCCTATCGAAACAATGATCTAGCGAGACTAATCAAGCAGCTCTAAGCAAGAGTTCTGGATGGTCGCCATGCTGGATTAGTTCTCCAGCCTCGTAAATGCGAGCATCCATCGCCAGACACACAAAAGTTCTTAGCTTGCTACCAAGCTCAACCATGGGATTGGCCCTCCGATTACGGCGACTTCCCAGCATCGTTAGGGCAGTTCGCTACCAGGGCAAGCGACGGTGCCCGGTCGGCGAAGCAGCGCCCTTCCGCCGTCCAGTCCTGGTGGGCCCGCCCAACCCTGGGTTGGCCTGCAATTCAAAGCCAGCCGGCAGACCTCATTGCAAATTTCGCAATTCCATGGCGCTCAACGCTATCGTTTCAAAAAGGAGCGGATGCTTGCTTGCTCTGCCATATCCATCCAAGGGTCCCGATGGTGTTGATCCAAGCCGGGGCTGGCAGGGTTGCAATCCAGGCCTGGAGCCAACGGGGGGCAAACTCTTGATGAGCAGCATGCCCCCATGGACCTAACACCCCAGCTGGAATCCTTAGGCCCAAGCCGGATCAATCTGGTACTTGAAGCACTGCTATCCAGTGATCTGCGGTTAAAAGTCATGCTGGTCTCAGCCAATCGGCTCGGCCTGATGGTTTCGGCCTTGCGCCTCAAGGCGCGCAGGCTATTGGTCGGTGCGATGACGACGGAAGGGGAAGCCTTGCCCTATCTCATGGCTGGTCTGCCAGGGCTTTTGCTGTGTAGCGATCGGTTAGAAGCTGGTGATAGCTATTCCATGGTTCGCCAGGCCCGCCTGCTAGTGCCCGACATCCGCATCATGATGGTTCTTGAAGAATCGAATCCGGATGTGGCTGAGGCAGTGCGATCAAACGTAGATGCAATCATTTTTGCGGGTGATATTGGCAATACCAGCCAGCCAATCTCGCGGGGCTTGTTGGCCATTGCCAATCGTCAGACCTATCTCTCACCCACGGCCAAGCACCTACTCAAGCACCATTCTCCAGGCAATCCGATCAACAGCATCAAACTCACCGATCGCCAGGACGAGATCCTTTCGATGCTACTTAACGGCGACACTGAACTCCAAATTGCCGACAAATTAGGAATTTCACTGACCACTGTCAAAGACCATACCAAAGCACTCCGCAGTAAATTTGGCGTCAAAAGTAAGATTGAGTTAGTAGTGCGGGCCATGCGACTTGCCGTCTTCAGATGATCAAGCAGTGAGCAAACATCAAGGGGGCCGATCCAGAAATAGTATCGCCATGATCTTTCATTAAATCCATTTGCCACAGAAAGTCAGCCGGACGATTAACTGCGATTGCCTTCGGCAGTAGCCAAGGCCAAGCTGGGATCACCAGTGAGATCGGCAGCTAAGAAGGCGGCGGTTTCCGGCAGGGCCAGGTGCAGATTTGATTCCGTATGCAACCCCAGCTGGAGAGATTCTGCCACCAACTCGAGCAGATGGCCGCCATGGCGGTGGTCATCACTAAGAAAATGCAGGTGGTAGCCGGGCACATTAATCGTGCGGGCGTAGTCCGGGCTCCAGAAGCCCACCAAGCTGCCGCTAATGTTTTGTAGTTCGAATTCCGCTTGGTGGCTGGTGGCGGTAACTAAGTCCGTGCCAGGTGCGCTTTTACAGGCGGTGCGTACCTTAATCCGCTCAAAAAGGCCATGCAAGCGAATCGCCACAAACAGGTTGGCGCTTGGACGCAGGCCATCGAGACGCTGACGCAGGTCCGCAAAGCTGCTGACCCCCGCAAAGCTGGCCTCCGTATCGGCGGCAAAATGGGTCGCCACGAAAAAAGGAGCCAGGGCCGCATCGGGCGCCACTTGGACCGAACCATCGCCGCGGGCTTGCCAGCACACCCCATCCAGCAAAATCGCTTCGCCATCAAGGCCATCAAAGGTGCCCAAGCCGAAATCGCCATGGCGGCGAATATCAGCGACGGAAACACATCCCTGGTAGAGCCCCTTCACTAGGGCGCCAGAGGTAGACACCTGGTAGAGGGTGTGGTGCTCGATATCAAGGGCTTCTGCCAGGGCCGAGCTAATGGCATGGTTGAGACTTTCGCCGCTGCTTGCGCAATGGGCTTGCAGGGCGGCCCAAAGGCTAGCCGGCAAACGCAAATGGAGGTTGTGAACGGAATCGGGGTGGCTAATCATGGCGGCAGCGGAGCAAAACTCAGTGGAGGAAATCTTGATGGACGTTCTGCATCAACTTGAGATTGTCTAAATAATCACTGGGGATGTCGATCAGGACTGGGCAATCGGCCTGCAGGGCCTCGCGCAGCACCGGGACCAATTGGTCGGCATCGCTAATGCAATAGTCCTTACAACCAAAGATTGCCGCAAAAGCACACTTATCATAGTGGCCCAGCTTGACGCCAACAATGCGGCCGTAGTGGGCCTGCTCCTGGAACTCCACCATGGTGTAAGGCGCACTGTTCCAGATCAGGTGCACGAAGCGGCTGCCCAGCCGTTTGGCCGTTTCCAGTTCGGTGACCGTGAACAGGAAGCCGCCATCGTCCGACACGAAAATCACCGGCTAAGCCGGCCGCAGCAGGTTGGCTGCCATGGCCCAGGGCAGGGCCACCCCCAGGGTCTGCTGGCCATTGATTACCAACACTTGGCGGGCATGGTCGGCGGAAAATAGCGGCCCATCCAGATGTAGAAGAAGCCCACATCAAGGGCAATGGTGGTGTCTGCGGTGACGACCTGCTGCAGCTCATGGATCACCCGCAGGGGGTGCACCAGCATGCCGCCAAGCTGGGCCGCCTCGGCATCGGCGCTGCGGCGGAAGGCCTCCTCCACCTGCACCTGGAGTGTGGGCGCCAAGGCCTCGAGGCTGGTATCGAGGCTGGTATCGAGATCGCCGATCAGTTCCGCCTGGGACAGGAAGGCCTGGTCCTGGTCGATCTCCTGCCCATCGATTGACACCAGGGGGCTGGTCTTGCCTCTGTTCCAGAGGCTGGGATCAAATTCGATCGGCACGAAGCCCAGGGTGATCACGCAGTCGGCGTCATCGAGCAAGCGATCGGCCGGCTGGTTAAGGAGCAGGCCCAGCTTGCCGGCGTATGGGCTGGCGGCGGCCCAGCCGCCCGGCCCCTGGACGGTGGAGGCATAGGGCAGGCCAGTGGTGGCCACTGTCGGCAGCACGCACCGCATTGCCGAACATCTAAGGCAGGAAATGGATCGTCAGGGCCGACTGGGCGTATTTCGTCACCGGTTCATCCCATCCACGCCGTCGAGGGCTTAGTGGGTGTGCTTGATCCGGTCGTCTAGGGGCACTTCACCGCCGATCGCCAGGACCGGATCCCCCTCCGAGGTGGCCGTGACCGGGCCCGTTACCAGGTTGGTGACACCCGGGCCTGAGGTGACCACACACCCCCCCCAACTTGCCATCGGGCAGGGCGATGGACAGGCTGTCGAGCTTGGCTCCAGGGATGCCAAACACATGGCCCACCCATGCTGTTCCAGCATCTTGACAAGGGCTTGAGCCCCATTGATCACTTTATCTCCCGAAAATCATGACCGGCCCAATCCGAATTTTAATAAATGACATCAGATCAATGGGCCCGAACAGCGGGGCCAGCGGCAGACGTTGCCGTCATCAGGGTCTTTGAAAATCGGGCCACCACCGCCCGGGGCACCAGGCGCAGGGAACGGGCCTTCAAGGCGTTGATCCGGCCATCAATGCTGGAGAGCTTGCCCGCAAAGAGCCGCTCCAGCCCCACCTCAGCCACGGCCCGTGCCGACCGGCGTCCCCCCTTGGCAAGGGCCTCGACCTGGAGGCCGCGCTGGTCCATATCGCTAAAAAAGGCCGTGTCGCTAGGGCCAGGCGACAGGCAACTGACAACCACCCCCTGGTCCTCCAGCTCCATGGCCAGGGCTTCGGAGAAATTCAACACATAGGCCTTGGACGCCCCATAGGCGGCGAAATAGGGGGTGGGCTGGTAGGCGGCGGTGGAGGCAATATTGAGAATCCAGCCCTTGCCGCGCTGTCCCATCCCAGCGCCATAACGCTGGCAGAGTTCACTAAGGCTCAAGATATTGAGTTGCAACATGCTGGCAACCTGGGCCGGACCCAGGACGCTGTGCTCGCCGTAAAGTCCAATGCCGGCATTGTTAATCAGGATCTCGATCTCGAGACCCTGATTTTCTGTCAACTCCCAGAGCACTTGAGCGCTCCCTGGCAGCCCCAAGTCCATTGGGGCTGCCTTCACGGCGACGCCATGGGCCGTCCCCAGCTCCTTGGCCAGGTCGTCGAGCCTGCACTTGCTTCGAGCCACCAGGACTAAATCGTGGCCACGGGCCGCCAATAGGCGGGCAAACTCGAGGCCAATGCCCGAGCTGGCGCCAGTTACTAAGGCCACTCCTGGGGGGCGATTCATCTTGTTACCGCTGAAGTAGTAAATCCTAGTCTTGATAGTACAAATTAAACATGGATTAAAGCGACGGGGCTGGCCCAAGCCTCCGCCTGAGACTCCCCAAACAGACGCATCCCTAGGGGGCCAGGGTGTTGGAGGCTCCCGCCAGATCAGCCACCAGTGGAAACTGCACAGGATTTTATTTGAGGCGGTGGTTGCTTGCTGGCAGCTGGGCTGCAGCGGTTGCAAAGGCAGGTCAAGCTCCTCAACCACAGACCGGTGGCTCGCTTTGGCCAGGTGACTTCGAGGGGCTGCCGCCTGGGCAGGACCTCTATTAATCCCAACGCTCCTCGGGGACCAGCTTGTTGATGAGCCAATCAACGACTCAGCACTCACCCCCCAGGCGAGGAGTAGCCCAGGGCTAGCGAGCCTGTTTCGGGCTAAGGGAAGCGTGGTTGCAGAAGGCATCCATGGCCCAAAGGAGCCGCAACCCTTGCCGCCAATCCACCCGCCGCAGACCAGCCGAGCGCCATAGTCTCAACATCCCAACTCGATCGAGCGCCTTGGCCAACGACGCTTACCAGTACGAACCCGTCGAGAAGTTCGGCGAAAGCCTCACCACCGCCCGGCCCTGGAACGTCGGCGCCCTGGCCGGGGTGGAGCAGCTCAATGGCCGCGCCGCCATGGTTGGTTTCGCTGCAGCCATCCTGGGCGAATGGCTCACGGGCAAGGGCATTGTCGGCCAACTGGGCCTGGGGCTCGCCTGGCTGCTCAGCCCCTCCTGGTGACGGGGTGAGCAGCACACGCCAAAGCCTGCTCGACACCCTGCAGGCCCCAAGCCAACGCCCACTTGGGCGCCCAGCCCCCCTGGGGGACGCCGCCACCCAGCAACTGGTGGAGCAGCTCGAGCAGGAGCAGCCCGCCGATCTGGTGCGGGACCAGCAGCTACTGACGGGGGTGTGGGAGCTGCGCTGGAGCTCCAGCCGCCAGCCCTGGCTGAGGGAAGCCCCGTGGCTCGAAAATCTGCAGGTGCTTGATCCGAACCGGGGTCTGGGCCTGAACCTGCTGCGGCTGAAGGGGCCCCTCGGCTCGATCGCGGCGATCAGCGTGGTGGCGGCCCTGGAGGTCTGCCCGCCCCAACGGGTGTCGGTCCAGTTCCAACGGGGTGGCTGGATCGGCCCGCGCCTCGGCGGAAACCGATGGGAATTGCTCGCCGCCGTGCGCCAAAGTTTTCCCGCCTGGCTCGACATCACCGTGCTTGATCAGGAGTTGCGCGTCTGCCGGGGCAATGCCGGCACGCTCTTTGTCCTCCTGCGCCGGCCGGATCTCTGTGCCGCGGAGCTCCTACCGGCCTAAATCGTTAGCGCTGGGCTGCTATTAATAGATCGGGCCAGGCACAAAATTGTTGGGTTACGACTTCTACGTAGCGCCTCCTCGACCAGGATCAAGGGCCCGCCTTGAACCGCACAGGTTGGGATGGGCGCCTAGGGGGCCTGGACCGCTCCGGGGTTCTCTCCACTTTCTAATTCGTAGACTTCAACCGGCTGCTCCCGTCCCTTGACGGGCTGGGGGCCCCAGGGAGTTAATCGCCAGCGGCCCTCCTCCAGCAGATCTCTGGTATCGGAGGAGAGCAATACGCGACAATCGTTCCCCATCCGCTCCTTGTCGAGGGATTCAAGACGGGCACTAATATTGACGGCATCACCAATCACCGCATATTCCATCCGCGCGCTACCCCCCATCGAACCGGTGATGACGGGGCCGCTACAGATACCAATCCGCAAACGAATGGGCGGCAGATCCTTCTCCATGAGCTCGACCATTAAACTGGTGATCGCCAGCTGAATCTCCCTAGCAGCGCAGACAGCAGCCTCCGCATTCTCACGGGCATTGAGGGGAAGGGGAGCGCCAAAAACCGCAAGAAACCCGTCACCCGTGAACTTATTAACCATCCCGCCGTGACGATTAATGATGTCAACAAATTTTTCCATGCCGATATTAAGCCAATCAAGCAACTCGGTTGGAGCCATCCACTCACCCACGGAGCTAAAGTGGACGGTGTCTGCCAACATCACCGTAAGTGGCAATTCCCGACCGGGAAAACGACCATTGCTCAGCAAGCTTTCGCGCTGATTCCAGAGCTCCGAGGCCACCGCGGGCGAGGTGGTCTGGCCCAGTAAACGTTCAAACTGGCGTCGATGTTCCTGGCTTACCGCCGCCCTGCGAATCCAGCTTGACACTGACATTAAGGCCATTGCCGCCATCGGCAGGCTGATGCCAATCCACTGGCCAGTCAACAACAGAGCCACGCTGCCGCCCAGTAGCAGGATTTCCAAAAGCAACAGTAATAGGGCGCTTCGAACAAACGATTTTGTACGTTCGCCCACCAGAATGCCCAGGGCTAGGGCGATCAATAACAGGCCCAAGTTCAACCAGGCTGGCAAGGCATCCATCTGGAAACGGCCGCCCGCCTGAAGATCAAATAGGGCCCCAAGCCGGTGGGCATGGAGCTCAACGCCATCGATAACCGCCAGGTTGGCCTGTTGGCCAAAACGCGTAAATGGGGTATGAAAATTATCGCGGAGGGAGGCAGCACGGCTGCCAATCAACACAATTGTGCCTCGCAATTCATTGGCTGGAATAGCGCCATCAAGCAAGCTGCCAAAACTCCAGCTAGGGAAACTATTGGGCTTATAATAGGCAAGCATCCGCTGCAAACCAGCCGCATCCTGTTGGCGGTAACCACCGGAATCACTGCTTAACCAGGAGAGATCCTTGGCGCCATCCTTGAAGTGATCGCGCAAGGCTTGATTACCCTGACTACGTTCAAAAAGCCGAAGTGGCAGAGACACATACTCGGGGGGCTGACCCTCCACGTGGACTAGATCGCGCCGCACTACCCCATCGGCATCGACGATCAGATCGTTAAAAGACTTCTGCAGGATCGGGGTACCTGGTGGGCTGGGAATCGACTCCGCGGCATTGAAAATCGTGACAATTTCAGGGTGGCTTCGAATCCGCTCCCTTAGCAGGGCCGCACCAGGTTCAACCCCCTTATCGCGATAGAAATCAATTCCGATCGCCTTAACACCATCGGCTCGCAAGCGATCGATGGCCTGAACCATCAAGCCATCCGGTAGGGGCCAACCAAAGCGCCTGATGTCCTGCTCGGTAAGTCCGACCAGGCGAATGGGCCAGCGCGATCCCGCAGGAGCCGGGCGCAGCACCACTGATGTGTCGTAGATCAGCAGGTTGAGCGATTCACCGATGCCGGAAACCTGGAAGGCCCCAATACAGCCAAGGCTGGCCCCAAAAGGGGCTAACAAACTAAGAAAACTTTTTGCCTGCCGGCGCTTCCCCTTGAGGCGAAACCATGGCATCACGCGGAAAAGCTTCACAGGCAGCGAACGGGTAATTGGGTAGGCCAGTCAGTGCCAAGGACCTCATCAAGCGCAAAACTCTTGGCAACCTGATCCCGGGGAATCGTGCCGCCGCAATGGGTCTTCCATTCGGCTAGCTCAGCTTGCATCAGCCGATCAACCGGCTCTGCCGCCTTGACCAACAGGCTCACTGCCGGCGGCGCCCCGGCTGAAACAAAATTGAGGAGATCAGGATCAGCAATCCCTCCGCCACATCGATAACTACTTTCCCATTGAATCACGCCTCCGAAGGAAGGGGCCTTCAGCAGCACGAGTCCCACAGGTGCCGGCGCAATCTCCCGACTCTGCAACATCGCAGCCCCTGGCTCAACGATTCCAGCAGCATTCGCCGGCTTAAAAGCAACAATCAGGGGGTTGAGATTGGCACTAGGACCCTGCAGAATTGCGATTAGGCCGCTGGGTCCGGGAGCAAAGACGTTTGACTTAGGCACCAAATGGGCCACAAGCCTGGCGGTGCACTCCCCGCGGGTTCCCCCTCCCACTCGGCGCCCCGGGAAGGAACTGCGTAAATTCGTTTCGGCCATGGCCTGAGATGCGATCGCCAAGCAACCGAAAACTCCCAACAGTGAGGGGAACCATCGGGCTGGCGCCTGCCGGCGCATAGGGATCGGGGAGAGGCGAGCAATTAGTGTCAAAGGATTGATCATGGCTCACAATCAAAACAATGGAAGTACTTGGGCCATAGCCATTAGCGCTCAGGGCCCAAAGAAAACGTAATCCCAGGCTTAATAAGTCCAGAAAGTAGAGCTAGCGATTGAGGAATCGAATCACGTCAGCGAGTGACGCCCAAGGGGCCATCATCCCTCCAGCCAGTGGAACCGCTAGTATTGTAAGTCATTAAGACTTCGTCAAATAAAAATTCACGGTTTGGCCCCGCTGCCATTGCCTATGAAAGTTTAGGCAGATCGCCGAATGGAGTAAGCCCGGAGCCCATGGCCAAGGAGGGTTGCGGTCGATGGCTCCACATTGGGTACTAACTATTGGCATGCCGACCCAGGGATAGGGCTTGGCAAGCCCACTCACGACCAGTCATTGCTGGGGCCAATCTACTAATTAAACAACGGCTCAGCAGTGGCTGCAGGGGTTTTGTAGTCCGATCACAGAACCCTGGCGCGGCTGGCGGAGTTGAATCGCTCCAGTTGCAGCTCTCGGCCTTGGCCTTCCTCCATCTTCAGACAGAAGCCGGCTGCGCCCTTGCGATTGGGGCCTTCCCCCACTTCCACTACGACGCCCGCGGTGGCAGCGGATTGGCCACCCTGGGCCGCAGTGAAGGCTCGGGCTGGCAGGCCGTACGCTTCGATCCGTCGCTCCTGAGAATTCCAGCCCTGAGCTGGCGCAACACTCGCATTCTCGGCCTACCCCTACCGCCAGGACTATCGATCGCCATTGAACCTGAACAGCTCGAAGGTCAATGGCACCCCAACAGCGGCGAAGTGCAGCTGGAGTTTCAATCCCGCTTTTGTTTTTCCCTGGCGGGTTGCTACCAAGCACCTGACCTCATCGTGCGCACGCGCTTGCACAGCGAATCAGCCCAAGGGCAGCGGCACCATGCCCAGGGGGAACGGATTAGGAGCGATGGAGAGGCGCTATTAGTCGGAATCGCCACGGTACCCCCGACCGGTGATAGCTGGTTAGATCGCTTTTTAGGCTTGCCAGACGAGGCTCTAGCCTTGTTGCGCTGCCGCCTCATTCGCACCAGAACTGAAGACGGGCAAGCGGAATCCTTGGGCCGCGTCCCTTTACGTGGTGTAAATACCGAGACCCGAATGCCCTGATCAGAGGGTGAACAGGGTGGAATGACGGTCTGTCATTCTGGAGGCGCAACTACGCCTCGTTGATCCACGATGAATCGTGACGATTGACTTGTCAAGTCTT